>WLDR01000002.1 GCA_009704705.1 Actinomycetota bacterium
ATCGGCTTTGCGGTGGGAAGATGACAGTATGCGTCGCGTCATCATTTTGGGAAGTTCCGGGTCAATCGGAACACAAGCACTCGACGTCATTCGCGCGAATCCAACTCGATTCGAAGTTGTTGGGCTTTCCGTCGGGTCGAATCGTGACTTACTCGAAGCTCAGGCCTCTGAGTTCAACGTGTCAGACACGGCCGTCGGTCACGTCGATGCCGAGGCGTTAGTTCGATCCGTCGACGCGGATGTTGTTCTCAACGGCATCACCGGTTCGGTCGGTCTGGGTCCCACACTGGCCGCACTCGAGACAAACAAGACATTGGCTCTCGCGAACAAAGAGAGTCTTATCGTTGGCGGCACGCTCGTCACGAACCTGGCCAAGCCGGGGCAGATAGTTCCGGTTGATTCGGAACACTCTGCGCTAGCACAGTGCTTGACCTCGGGCAGTCACGCGGAGGTTCGCCGGCTCGTGTTGACGGCATCCGGAGGACCGTTCCGTGGTCGATCGCGCGATCAGTTGGTTGCGGTGACGCCGCGAGAAGCCCTTGCTCACCCGACCTGGGACATGGGGCTGGTCGTCACAACCAACTCCTCGACGCTGGTCAACAAGGGACTCGAGGTAATCGAGGCACACCTGTTGTTCGACATCCCGTTCAATCGCATTGATGTGACCGTGCATCCGCAATCAATCGTGCACTCGATGGTGGAATTCACCGACGGTTCGACGATTGCGCAAGCATCACCTCCCGACATGCGCCTGCCAATCTCGTTAGGACTCGACTGGCCCCATCGCGTTTCTGGGGTTGGCGAACCGCTGGACTGGACCGTGTCACACACGTGGACGTTCGAGCCGCTCGACAACGACGCGTTCCCGGCGGTCAATTTGGCCAAGCAGGTCGGCGAGGCGGCGCGAACGTACCCGGCCGTTTTCAACGCAGCCAACGAAGAGGCAGTGACTGCCTTCCATGCGGGAGCCATCGGCTATCTCGACATCGTCGACATTATTCGGTCGGTCGTTGACGAGCACACGCCTGATTCAGGCGATCTCACGCGCGAGTCCGTACTTGCGGCCGAAACGTGGGCTCGGATTCATGCACGCGAACGAATAGGGGGATTCCAATGAAAGGCAATCGTTTCATCGCTCCGCTCGTGGTCACTGCGGTGGCCCTCACCGTTTCACTTACCCTTTCACTCACCGGGTGTGCCCCGGGCGAAACGATGGACGGTTCGGGCGACGCGACCCCGACGGCCACTGCGTCGGCAACACCGTCAGTGAGCGCGACGCCAACCCCAACCGTTGCCGTCACCGAGATTGTGGTGGGCATGACCGGTCTCACCGTGACGGATTCCACCGGGACTGTCGTGGAAGAGTTGAGTTATGCAACGCCGGCAATTGATGTCGCGAATCGACTCTCGAAGATTTTCGGCGCAGACCCGGTCGTGACGGACTCGGCAGGCAACAACGAAGTTTGGCCATCGCGGGACTTCGTGTGGTCGGGCTTCACACTGCACGATGAGATGCGCTCCGCTGCCAAAGCTGTCTGGTACGAGTATTACGTTCGTGTGGAGGTAGCGTCGGTGAACGGCGTCGCCATACGCACTGCCGCCGGAGTGCAGGTTGGGGATCCTGCGTCGAGCGTCACGTATAGCCCGAGCGACCTCTATCGATCGAGTTGGAACGGCGAATCGTGCGGAGTTGAAACCTGGTTCAGCGAAGATGGAAACATCGGCAATGGAGTCTTTCTCAATGTCTGCACATTGGACACGACCGGCTTGGTTACGCGATTCTCTGTTCCCGTGCAGCTCCGTGTGTAGCTCCGTCAGGGCTTTTGTCAGACTCACCGTTTAGCGTGTATCCGTGACTACGTTTTTGCTCTTCATCGGCGGGGTGCTCATCTTCTTGGTGGGACTCGCGATTTCTGTTGGTTTGCACGAGCTCGGGCACCTTCTCCCGGCAAAGCTTTTCGGGGTTCGCGTTCGCCAATACATGATCGGTTTCGGCCCGACGATTGTGTCGAAAAAGTTCGGCGACACCGAATACGGAATCAAGGCCATCCCACTCGGCGGTTTCGTCTCGCTTTCAGGCATGTTTCCTCCGGGCAAAGAGCTTCGTCCGGCCAAGAATCCCGTCACGCGTTTCTTCCGTCGTTTGATTCAGGATGCGCGGGACGCGAGTTCCGAGAGCATGCAGGGCACAGACGAGTCACGAGCCCTGTATCGGCTTCCCGTCTACAAGCGCATCATCGTGATGGCCGGCGGGCCAGTGATGAACTTGATTTTGGCTTTCGTCTTGCTCGCCGTTGTCGTCAGCGGGTTTGGTCTTGCCGGTGCTACGACCACAGTTGGCGCAGTTGCCGAATGTGTGTTGCCCGTTACTGCGAAGTCATCCGAATGCACCGCGAGTGACGCGGCCTCACCCGCGTCGGTGGCGGGCCTCAAGCCGGGAGACACGATTGTCGCGATCGACGGCACGACGATCACCGAGTGGACGCAAGCGACAGCCATCACCCACGCCAGTGCGGGAAAGACCCTGAATTACGTTGTGCTTCGCGACGGAAAAGAACTGACCCTCGCCATCACTCCGCAACTCACAACACGGTACGACTTCAATGCGGACGGCACGCCCGTGCTCGATGCCGCAGGGTCACCAGTTCTTGTTGAGATGGGAATCGCAGGCATCAGCCCGGAGGTCGGTCGCGTTGTTGCTCCAATCAGCGACGTGTTCCCCTTGATGGGCGACGCAGTGGCGCAAACAGGGCAAATGATTCTTCAATTGCCACAAAAGATCGTCGGCGTGGGCGAAGCGGCGTTTAGCTCTGCACCGCGGGACATCACGGGGCCGGTCAGCGTTGTTGGTGTGGGTCGAGTTGCCGGCGAGATTGCGTCCACTGACGTTGCGTCGACGACCGACAAGTTGGTTGCCCTCATCGGAGTGCTGGCGTCGCTCAACATCGCTCTCTTCGCGTTCAATCTCATCCCGCTGCTTCCGCTTGACGGTGGCCACATTGCTGGTGCCATCTGGGAAGCGATCCGCCGCGGCTGGGCCAAACTCAGGCACAAGGCAGACCCGGGCCCAGTCGACATCTCGCGACTGATGCCGTTGACCTTCGTCGTTGTCACTTTGTTGTTTGCGATGAGTGCGCTGCTGATTTACGCCGACATCGTCAAGCCAATTTCGGTGCTCGGCTGAGTTTTCGTGCGTTAGCGGATTAGGCTGACCTACGTGCCCGCAGTGAACATCGGAATGCCCAAGGTCCCGGAGATTCTCGCTCCCCGTCGCAAAACCCGCCAGATTAAGGTCGGCAAGGTCGGTGTAGGTAGCGACTCGCAGATCAGCGTTCAGTCGATGACCACAACGCCAACGACCGACATCAATGCGACACTGCAACAAATTGCCGAGCTCACCGCGAGTGGCTGTGACATCGTCCGCGTTGCCGTTCCGAGTCGCGATGATGCCGAGGTTCTGCACATCATCGCCAAGAAGAGCCAGATTCCCGTTATCGCGGACATCCACTTTCAACCAAACTACGTCTACGCCGCGATTGATGCCGGATGCGCTGCCGTGCGCGTCAACCCGGGAAATATTCGCAAGTTTGACGACCAGGTGGCCGAGATTGCGAAACGCGCGAAAGAGGCGGAAGTGAGCATCCGCATCGGCGTCAACGCCGGATCGCTCGATCCTCGACTTCTCGAGAAGTATGGCAAGGCGACACCCGAGGCCCTCGTGGAGAGTGCCGTCTGGGAAGCCAGCCTCTTTGAAGAGCACGACTTTCACGACTTCAAGATCTCGGTCAAGCACAATGACCCCGTGGTCATGGTTAAGGCGTACCGCATGCTCGCTGAACGTGGTGACTGGCCGTTGCACCTCGGTGTCACCGAAGCCGGTCCGGCTTTCCAGGGCACCATCAAGTCGTCCACGGCGTTTGGCATTCTGCTGTCCGAGGGAATTGGCGACACCATCCGGGTTTCGCTTTCTGCCCCGCCTGCTGAAGAGGTCAAGGTTGGTCTGCAGATTCTTCAGTCGCTCAACCTTCGTGAGCGCAAGCTCGAAATCGTGTCGTGCCCGAGCTGCGGTCGCGCGCAGGTCGACGTCTACACGCTCGCCGAACAGGTGACCGAAGGTCTGCAGGGAATGAGCGTGCCGCTTCGCGTGGCCGTCATGGGATGTGTCGTCAATGGTCCGGGTGAAGCTCGCGATGCCGATCTCGGTGTCGCCTCGGGCAACGGCAAGGGCCAAATCTTCGTCCGGGGAGAAGTCATCAAGACTGTTCCCGAGAACGAAATCGTTGCAACACTGATTGAAGAGGCCAATCGCCTCGCGGCGGAAATGCCGGCGTCCGAGTCTGGCTCCGTCGAAGTCATCACCGCGTGACCTCTGCCGTGAGGCAAACTCATGATTCCGCCGTGCAGCGGCGCGTGTTGTGGGTTCTTGCGTCGGGGCAGGTGCTCGGCGGCCTCGGGATGGGCGCGGCGATCTCTCTCGGATCACTCCTCGTTGTGCAGGTGTCGAACAACACCGCATTCGCCGGGTTCTCCTCGTCGATGTTCACCCTCGGGACCGCCTTCGCTGCGATTCCGTTGGCTCGACTCGCGCTACGGTCTGGCCGACGCGTTGCTCTGACCACCGGCACCCTTATGGCAGCGGTCGGCGCGGTCGGCGTGATTATCGCGGCGAGCGTCGGTAGCGTACCGGCACTGCTGGTTTCCATTGTTCTCGTGGGAACGGGGTCGGCCGCAGGTTTGCAGTCCCGATTCGCGGCCACCGACCTCGCTAATCCTGAACGTCGAGCCCGAGACCTTTCGCTGGTCGTGTGGGCGACGGCCATCGGCGTGATTATCGGACCAAATCTGGCCGGGCCCGGTGACTTGCTTGGGCTGGAGCTGGGCCTCCCCGAGTTGACGGGCGCATTTGCAATAACTGCCCTAGCGCAGCTCGCATCAGGAATCATTTTTATGCTCTTCTTGCGGCCAGACCCGCTCGAACTCTCCGGTGGGCTTGGCTCGGCAAACCCCACCAACAAACGCGGCATCGGTCATGCAATTCGACTGTTGTCGAACAACGTGCCGGCGGCGGCGGCGGTCTTCGTGCTGGCGATGAGCCACGCCATCATGGTTGCCGTCATGGCCATGACACCGGTTCATCTGGCACACCTCGGCGTCTCCGTAACGGTGATCGGATTCACCATCAGTTTGCACACCGCAGGCATGTATCTTTTCGCGCCGGTGTTTGGTTGGTTTGCTGACCGGGTAGGTCGGCGCTCGGTCATCCTTTTTGGTCAAGCGTTGTATCTCGCGAGCCTGCTCATCAACGGCTTCTTGGCCGAGTCTGTTGTCGCCGTCACGGTGTCGATGGTGCTACTTGGGCTCGGATGGTCAGCGAGCACAGTTGCTGCCTCCGCCGGTATCACCGACTCGATTGCACCGGCAGACAAGACGACTGTTCAAGGATTCTCTGATTCGGTCATGAGCTTCGCGGGTGCCGGCGGAGGCCTTGTGGCTGGCGTCATTTTGGCTGCCGTGGGGTACGGACTGTTGAGCATTCTGGTGATCGCGTTGGTTGTGGCGGCGAGCCTCGCAGCTCTGCTGACACGTGGGCGTGCCACCACCACCTAAAATCAAGGTCGTGCCTACTCGACTTTCACACTTGTTCCTGCGGACTCTGCGCGATGACCCGGCAGATGCCGAAGTCGCGAGCCACAAACTGCTTGTTCGTGCCGGCTATATCCGCCGCCAGGGCCCCGGACTCTTTGCGTGGTTACCACTCGGCATGCGCGTGAAAGCCAAGGTGGAGCAGGTCGTGCGTGAAGAGATGGCTGCCGCAGGCGCCCAAGAAGTGCACTTTCCGGCTTTGTTGCCGAAGGAGCCCTACGAGGCAACCGGCCGTTGGGAAGAATACGGTGACGGAATCTTCCGACTCAAAGACCGCAAAGATGCGGACTATCTGCTCGCCCCCACGCATGAGGAGGTCTTCACTCTCATGGTGAAAGACCTGTACTCGTCGTACAAAGACTTGCCCGTCACGATTTACCAGATTCAAGACAAGTACCGCGACGAGGCTCGCCCCCGGGCGGGGCTCCTTCGCGGTCGCGAGTTCACGATGAAGGACGCGTATTCATTTGATGCCACCGACGAGGGTTTGGCGCAGAGCTATGAGGCCCAGCGCGACGCATATGAGCGCATCTTCTCGCGCCTCGGTCTTGACTATGTGATCGTCAAGGCGGATGCCGGCGCCATGGGCGGCTCGCGATCTGAAGAGTTTCTTCACCCGAGCCCGGTTGGCGAAGACAGCTTTGTGCGCACAGCGGGTGGCTACGCCGCGAACATCGAGGCCTTTACGACCGTTGTTCCCGACGCGCTGTCGCTGGACGGAGTTCCGGTAGCGCAGGTCTTCGATTCGCCCGACACACCGACAATCGACTCGCTTGTCGCGTTTGTGAACAAGAACCATGCGCGTGAGGATGCCCGCGCGTGGGATTCCGGCGACACGCTCAAGAATGTTGTCCTCGCGCTGACTCACCTCGACGGCTCGCGCGAACTCATTGCCGTTGGGTTGCCCGGCGACCGAGAGGTCGACCTTGCGCGAATCGAAGTTGCGTTTGCTCCGGCTGAGGTTGAGGCGGCTACCGAGGCCGACTTCGCTAAGAACAAGGCACTGGTCAAGGGCTATATCGGCCCGTGGTCGGAGTCTGGCGCGGTGCTTGGCGAAAAGGGCACGTCCAAAATTCGCTACTTCGTTGACCCGCGCGTTGTCGATGGAACGCAGTGGATTACCGGCGCAAACCTCAACGAAAAGCACGCATTGTTCGTGACAGCCGGGCGCGACTTTGTTGCAGACGGAGTCATCGAGTGTGCTGAGGTGCGCGCAGGTGACCCCGCCCCGGATGGATCCGGCCCAGTGGAAATTGCCCGCGGCATCGAAATCGGTCACGTCTTTCAACTCGGTCGCAAGTACGCCGAAGCGTTGGGACTCAAGGTGCTCGACGAAAACGGCAAGCTCGTCACCGTCACGATGGGCTCGTACGGCATCGGCGTCACACGAATTGTGGCCGTTATTGCGGAGGCGAATCATGATGACAAGGGCCTTGTCTGGCCGCGCGAGGTTGCTCCGTTTGACGTTCACGTCGTCGCAACGGGCAAGGATGACTCGGTCTTCGACATTGCCGATGGACTCATTGCCGGGCTCGAAGCCACCGGACTTGACGTGTTGTACGACGATCGTGCGAAGGTCTCTCCCGGCGTGAAGTTTGGCGATGCAGAGATTATCGGCGTGCCGGTCATCCTCATCGTGGGCAAAGGTGCTGCCGACGGCAAGGTCGAACTTTGGGATCGTCGGAGCGGTGAACGCACCGAGCTTGCCATCGCTGACGCCGTCGCTTCCATCACCGCATTGGGTTAGCCATAACCTTTTCGATAGGCTGAACCCTCGCACGAAAGAGTTTTTTCGCGGCGCACATGTGAATAGGGGAGGCCCATCGTGGACATCAATCTTCGTGATCTCAAGCTCATGGAGTCGGAAAAGGGAATTCCCTTCGATGAGCTCGTCACCATGATCGAGTCGGCAATTCTGGCCGCCTATCAGAAGCACATTGCGCAGACGACGGATGAAGTCCAGTCCGAGGTTGCCGCGCGCGTTGAACTCGACCGACGCACCGGAATCATCACGGTCTACGTGCCGGAACTCGACGACGAGGGCGCCGTCATCGGCGAAGGAATTGTCACCCCCGAAGATTTCGGACGCATCGCCGCGTTTGCGGCCAAGCAGGTCATGAGCCAGCGGATGCGCGAGCTCGCGGACGAGAAGATCCTTGGTGACTTCAAGGGCCACGAAGGTGACATTCTCGCGGGAATCGTTCAGCAGGGTTCGAACCCCAACATGATTCCCGTTGATCTCGGCACGCTTGAGGCACAGATGCCCAAGGAGGAATTTGTGCCGGGTGAGGAATACACCCACGGGCGTCGCATGCGCGTCTACGTGACCAAAGTTGAGCGTGGCAATCGTGGCCCGCAGGTGACGGTTTCGCGCACGCATCCCGGACTCGTTCGTAAACTTTTCGCTCTCGAAGTGCCTGAAATCGGCGCCGGTCTCGTCGAGATTGTCAATGTCGCCCGCCAGGCCGGTCACCGAAGCAAGGTTGCCGTCGCGGCGAAAGACCCTTCGATTAACGCGAAAGGCGCATGCATCGGCGAACTCGGTCGTCGCGTTCGTGCCGTGCAAGAAGAGCTCAACGAAGAGAAGATTGACATCGTTGAGTACAGCCCCGACCTGGCAACCTTCGTCGCCAACGCCTTGTCACCAGCCAAAGTGACGTCGTCCATCGTCGTCGACGAGGCGGGGAAGGCCGTGCGCGCGTTTGTGCCGGACTACCAGCTCTCGTTGGCAATTGGCAAGGATGCTCAGAACGTTCGTTTGGCGGCACGTCTCACCGGTGCGCGCATCGACATTCAACCCGACTCGCGCATGAACGAGCAGGAATCGGTCGACGCCTAAGTACGCATCACCCGTGGGGTAACATGAAACCTGTACGAACCTGCATTGCATGCCGGTCGCGCGCCGACAAAGACTCACTCGTGAGGTTTGTCGAGCGAGACGGGTCGCTGGTTTGGGACGCTTCGGCGAATCAATCCGGTCGCGGTGCGTGGGTTCATCCAACCTCGCAGTGTTTTGATTCTGCGGTGTCGCGCAAGGCTTTCGGTCGGGCGCTGCGCACACAGATCACGAACACGGCAATTGCTCGAGAAAGTATCGAGCACCAACTGGTGCAAACCGCACCAGATTCCCCATCAGACAAAGGCTGAACGGCTAATGGACAACTAATGAGCGGCTCGAAATGAGTTGTACACGTAACTGATGGCTTCCTGTCTTAAGGCATGAAGCCTCACAGACAGGAGAATTGTGGCTGGGAAACCACGCGTTCACGAGATTGCGCACGAGTATGGAATTGACTCGAAGGTCGCACTCGCGAAACTGAAAGATTTGGGCGAATTCGTCAAGGGCGTCTCGTCAACCATCGAGCCTCCGGTTGCGCGCAAACTGCGCGCTGCTCTCGAGGCCGAAGGACTGAAGCCGGTACCGGCAGAAAAGGTTGCTGCGCCGCCGAAGGCAGGGTCCAAAGCGGCACCGAAGGCGGCTCCGAGCGCGCCCGTTGAGGATGCGTCGGACTCGACCGTTTCAGACGTGCCGTCGAGCGCGTCTGTGTCCGACGCCCCAGCAGACTCGCCGACGCCCCCGGCAGCTCCCGCTTCCGCAACGGACGAGGGTGGTAAGCCGGCCGCGCGTCCGGGCAATAATCCGTTCTCATCGTCGCAGGGCATGGGCACGCGCCCGACCGGCGCTCCTCGTCCGGGTAACAACCCGTTCTCATCGTCGCAGGGCATGGGCACGCGCCCCAGCCCGAGCCCGAGCAGTATTCCTCGCCCGATGTCACCTCGTCCCGGATCTGCCGGCGCACCGGGGGCTCCCGGTTCGTTTGGTCGCCCCGGCGGGCCTCGCCCAGCCGGTGGTGCTCCGCGTCCAGGTGGTGCGACCCGACCAGGCTTCGGTGCTGGTGCTGGCGCTCGCCCCGGATTCGGGGGCGGACCCGGTGGTGCACCCGGCGGTGGCGCACCACGCCCGGGAGCAGGCGGTCGAGGCCGTGGTCCCGGCGGTGGTACGGCTGGAGCTTTCGGTAAGGGCGGTGGCAAGTCCAAGGCCCGCAAGTCAAAGCGGACGAAGAGAGCCGAATTCGAATTACGCGAAGCCCCCTCGCTTGGTGGCGTCAGCGTTCCTCGTGGTGACGGCTCGACCATTGTCACGATGCGCCGTGGTGCATCGCTCGCCGACTTCGCCGAAAAGATTGGCGCGAGTCCCGCGAACCTCGTGACCGTGCTGTTCCACCTCGGTGAAATGGCTACGGCAACGGAGTCACTTGACGACACGACGTTCCAGATTCTGGGTGAAGAACTCGGATTCAAGATTCAGATCGTGAGCCCTGAGGACGAAGACAAAGAACTTCTCGAGGCGTTCGACATCGACCTCGAGCAAGAGCTCGCGGACGAGACCGAAGAAGATCTGCTTCCGCGTCCTCCTGTTGTCACCGTCATGGGCCACGTCGACCACGGAAAGACTCGCTTGCTTGACGCAATTCGTCAGACGAGCGTTGTTGACGGCGAAGCCGGAGGCATCACACAGCACATCGGTGCGTACCAGGTGCACACCACACACGAAGGAATCGAACGATTCATCACCTTCATTGACACCCCGGGTCACGAAGCCTTCACGGCCATGCGTGCACGTGGTGCTCAGGTGACCGACATCGCGATCCTCGTGGTTGCAGCCGACGACGGCATCATGCCTCAGACGGTTGAAGCCTTGAACCACGCCCAGGCGGCCAATGTGCCAATCGTCGTTGCGGTGAACAAGGTAGATAAGCCCGAGGCAAACCCGGGCAAGGTGCGTCAGCAGCTCACCGAGTACGGACTCGTGGCCGAAGAATACGGCGGCGACGTCATGTTCATCGACGTGTCTGCTCGTGAAGGCACGGGCATCCAGCAACTTCTGGATGCAGTCTTGCTCACGGCAGACGCCGGACTCGACCTTCGCGCCAACCCGAACAAAGACGCCCGCGGTATCGCGATCGAGGCTCGCCTCGACAAGGGTCGCGGTGCTGTTGCAACGGTGCTCATCGAATCGGGAACGCTTCGCGTCGGAGACGCCATCGTGGCGGGAACGGCCTACGGCCGTGTTCGTGCCATGACGGATGAAAACGGAACGCCGGTTGCAGAAGCTACGCCGGCACGCCCCGTTCAGGTGCAGGGTCTCTCGAGCGTTCCACGCGCGGGTGACACCTTCCTCGTCACAGACGAAGACCGCACTGCTCGCCAGATCGCCGAGAAGCGTGAAGCTGTTGAGCGTAATGCTCAGCTCGCTAAGGCTCGCAAGCGCATCTCGCTCGAAGACTTCACTCGTGCACTCGAAGAGGGCAAGGTTGAGTCGCTCAACCTCATCATCAAGGGTGACGTTTCGGGTGCTGTTGAGGCCCTGGAAGAGTCGCTGCTCAAGATTGAGGTCGACGACTCGGTTCAGCTTCGCATCATCCACCGTGGTGTTGGTGCCGTTACCGAATCGGACGTCAACCTCGCAACGGTCGACAACGCCATCATCATCGGATTCAACGTTCGCCCCGACACGAAGGCACGCGAGCGCGCTGCTCGTGAAGGCGTCGACGTTCGCTTCTACTCGGTCATCTACAACGCCATTGAAGACATCGAGAACTCGCTCAAGGGCATGCTCAAGCCGGAGTACGAAGAAGTTCAGTCGGGTGTTGCAGAGATCCGCGAAATCTTCCGCTCGAGCAAGTTTGGCAACGTTGCCGGATGTATCGTGCGCAGCGGAACCATCACGCGAAACTCCAAAGCACGCGTTATTCGTGAGGGAATCGTCATCGCCGATGGCCTGGCCATTGAGTCGCTCCGCCGGTTCAAGGATGACGCGACCGAAGTTCGCACCGATTTTGAGTGTGGTATCGGCCTCGGCAAGTACAACGACATCCAGATCGGTGACGAAATCGAGACCATCGAGATGAAGGAGAAGCCGCGCGTTTAGTGCGGCTCCTCTCGGAATTCTGATGGCAACAGACCACCCTCGAGCGCGCAAGCTCGGCGAACGCATCAAGGTCATTGTGGCCGAAGCCCTCGAGCGGGGCGTTGTTAAAGACGCCCGCTTGGGTTTCGTCACGATCACCGACGTTCGTTGCACGGGAGACCTTCAGCACGCGACCATCTTTTACACGGTCTACGGCAGCGATGAAGAGCGCGACGAAACCGAGGCCGCCCTCACGGCGAACACGGGTCGAATCCGAGGTGAAGTTGGTCGCAACCTCACGACGCGCCTGACGCCATCGATTGAATTCATGCTGGATGCCCTGCCTGACACTGCGAAGTCACTCGAGTCTCTTCTTGCCGAAGCAGCCGCTCGCGACGCCGAGGTGGAGAAACTCGCCGCGGGAGCGCATTACGCAGGCGACGAAGATCCCTACGTCAAGCCGCGCGAAATCGATGCGGAACCTGCGTCACCTGCCGCGACCAATACAGACGACGAGGCCGAACCTGCCACGGAGCCAAGCTTCTAGCTCTGGGGCGTTCCTTTGATGCGGTTGACTTCGACCCATCAATCGGTCGGTAACGAGAGCCCATCGCCTGAGCTGACAATGAGGCCGTCGTCGAGCAACGAGATGATTGCGCGATCGAGTTGAAGCGCATCCGGCCACAACGGTGTGATCTCGCCGCGTGTCACAGGGCCAGTTGACTCCCGCACTTTTTTGAGCACGACGCCACGAACTTGCCGGTCGCTCCCTTCGTAGCGCGCCTGCTTCGCCCGACGGGGTCGGTCATCGAGTGGATACCCCGCCGCGCGCCACGCACACAGCCCAGCTATGGGGCATGCCTCGCACCGCGGCGACTGAGCAGTGCACACGAGGGCACCGAGTTCCATCATCCCGGCGTTGAAGGCCGGAGAGACCTCGGATCCCGGGAGGAGGGCATCCATGTCTGCCAGGTCACGGGTCGTCGACGGTGGCCCCTGATCTGAATGCCCGTGAACTGCTCGAGCGATAACCCGTCGGATGTTTGTATCGACGACCGGCTCGTGCGCGCCAAAGGCAAACACCGCGATGGCACGAGCGGTGTAGGGGCCAACCCCGGGAAGCGTCAACAACGTCTCGACATCGCTCGGCACGTGACCGCCGTGTTTTTCGACGATGGTGACGGAACACGCGTGGAGCCAGAGTGCGCGTCTCGGATAACCCAAGTTTTGCCACGCACGCACGGCATCGGCTGGAGAAGCGGCCGCAAGACTTGCGGGAGTGGGCCATCGCGTCAACCAGTCGTCCAGTCTGGGGAGTACTCGATCAACGGGTGTCTGCTGAAGCATGAATTCACTGACAAGCGAACCCCACGCAGTGAACCCCGGGCGCCGCCACGGAAGGTCGCGGCCATTTGCGGCAAACCACTCGATGACGTCACGTTGCACGATGCGAGCCTAACGATGACCTCTTGCGATAATCGAACTGTGACTTCTTCTTCCGCCGCGAGCGGCATCCTGCTCGTCGACAAAGAATCGGACTGGACGAGTCACGACGTCGTCGCCAAGGTGCGCGGTCTTGCCGGCACGCGAAAGGTCGGTCATGCCGGCACCCTCGACCCGATGGCGACCGGACTCCTTGTTTTGGGCCTCAATTCCGCGACTCGGCTGCTGACCTATCTCACGGGTTGCGACAAGGTGTACGAAGCGACAATTCGCCTCGGCGCATCGACCACCACCGACGACGCTGAGGGCGAGCTGCTCGGCTTTGCGCCCGAGGCTCAGGTCTCCCGCGTTACCGACGCAGACATCGAGCTCGGGGTAGCCAACCTGACGGGAGAAATCCTGCAGGTGCCCAGCTCGGTTAGCGCCATCAAGGTGAACGGTGAGCGTGCCTATGCCCGGGTTCGCGCGGGTGAACACGTCGAACTGGCTGCGCGCCCCGTGACGATCTCACAATTCGACATTCAGGATGTTCGCCACGTCTCATCCGACGGCCACGCGTTCATCGATCTCGACGTCACGGTCGCGTGCTCCTCTGGCACGTACATTCGGGCGCTCGCGCGAGACCTCGGATTCAAGTTGGGCGTCGGCGGACACCTCACCCGCCTCCGCCGCACGAAGGTCGGCCCATTTGACATTTCGGATGCGCGAAAACTGAGCGACTCCGATCTCGTTTCGCACCTCATGCCCGGCGTTGACGCTGCGTCGAAGCTTTTCCCCGTTGTTCGTCTCGGTGAGGATGCAACGACGCAACTCATGCAGGGCAAACGCCCGGCCATCGAACATGAAGACACGGACGGTCCGCTCTGCACGGTTTCGCAGCAAGGTACGCTGATTGGGTTGGCGAAAGTTGCCCAGGGAAAGCTCGTTACCCTGGTGAATTTTCCTGCTGATGAGGCGAACGCCGGAAAGGACTGAGCGAACCGTGCTCGAGTGGTTTACCTGGGTTCAGCTAGCTGTTGCGATCGTCGGAGGCATGCTCGCGGTCATCCTCGGACTGATTGGTCGTCGACCCAGCGACCTCACGATGGCATTTGCCGGTGTGAGTGCGCTGTTGCTCCTTGTGCAGATCGCCGTGACCATCGCGTCACCGCTCATGGGAAACGAACCGACCGGATCTTTGCTCGAGTTCTACCTGTATCTCTTTACCGCATTCTTGATTCCGATTGTCGCCGGATTTTGGGCGCTGGTCGACCGCACCCGGTGGAGCACGGTGGTCGTCGGTGTTGCCCTCATCGCCGTTGCCATCATGCTCGCTCGCATGAACGTCATTTGGTTCGTGCAGTCGGCCTAAGCCGGCCCTCGTTAGAATCGACCGCAACATGCGCGCATCTTTTTCCTCGGCTGAACCGCAGTCCCCGATTCGGGGAGTGGGTCGTGTGCTCGTCGCGTGCTACGGGATTCTCGCTCTCGCGGCCCTCGGCCGTTCGGTGTTTCAGATCATCACGAAGTTTGACTCTGCACCATTGGCTTATGTTCTTTCGGCTGTGGCTGCTGCGGTTTATGTGCTGATCACAGTTCTGCTGCTCGTCGACCGACCGTGGGCTCGAGTAACCACGTGGATTGCCATCAGCATCGAGTTGGTTGGCGTTCTCGTCGTTGGAGCAGTGAGTCTCGTCGACCCGGGGTTGTTTCCGAGTGACACCGTATGGTCTGTATTCGGTCGCGGCTATCTGTTCATACCTCTGGTTTTGCCGGTTATCGGGCTGTGGTGGCTGGCACGAACGCGCGTTCGCGCATCCGTCGTTACCATCGGCAAGTTCGATGGCCTTCACATCGGCCACATGGAACTCATTCGGGAATCAGTTGAGATTGCTCAGGACGAGCGCTTGAGATCTGTCGTCGTGACCTTTGATCGAAACCCTCAAGAGGTGCTCGCACCGTCGGATGCGCCCGTCAAGATTGCGGCAACCACGGCGCGCAACAGAAAGCTCAGGGCGGCCGGCGTCGATCACGTTGAAGAGCTGCGCTTCAACGAAAGCCTCGCAAATCTGACTCCTGAAGACTTTGTCGACGCTGTCTTGGTGAAGCGCCTTCACGCTCGAGTCGTCGTCGTTGGTTCCGATTTCAAGTTTGGGCACAATGCCTCAGGCACGGTGGAGACGCTGCGCGCACTAGGCGCACAACGCGGCGTGAGAATCGTCGTCGCCGAAGACGTGCTCGTGGATTCTCGCCGGGTGTCGTCGACCTGGATTCGAGAAGCGCTCGAGGCCGGCGATATCGAACTCGCCGCTCGTCTTCTGGGAGCGTTCCCGGTCGTTTTGGGAGAAGTGGTTCACGGTCTCAAGCGCGGTCGTGAGCTCGGATTCCCGACCGCGAACCTCGGAACGAACGCGCAAGGATTCGTTCCGGCCGATGGCGTTTATGCAGCATGGGTGCGTGTGGGTGCCAAGAGATACCCGGCTTCCGTATCCATCGGACTCAATCCGACTTTCGGCGATGTGACGCACCGCAGCGTTGAAGCTTTTCTCATCGACGTGAATCTCGACCTCTACGGTCACGTCATCGAGGTCGAGTTTATTCGCCGCCTTCGCGGAATGATCGCGTTCCCCGGTCGTGAGGGGCTCATCGAGCAGATGCACGACGATGTGAGAATCTGTCGCGAGATTCTCTCCCAGCAAGTGGCTGACGCGTGAGCGAGTCATCTGATCCGACGGTAGATCCGCTCGAAGCGCCGTCCGACGCGATTCCGGTCGGCGTCGTTCAGTTCAGTCCAGCCCCCAACGCATCCGACAATGTGGACAGCATCCGTTCGTTCGTTACTGCCGCGAGTGGTGCTGGGGCACAACTGTTGGTTTTGCCCGAATACGCACATGCGTTTGCCGGCTCTCTCGGCGACTGGGTGAACTCGGTGGCGGAGCCGCTCGATGGCCCATTCGTGAACGACCTGATTGAGATTGCTCGCGAGAATGATGTTGCGCTGATTTCGGGGATGCTCGAGCGATCGGATGATTCACCGAAGCCTTTCAACACGTTGGTCGCAATTCATCCGCAGCGCGGGCTCGCCGGCCACTACCGCAAAGTGCACTTGTATGACGCGTACGGAGCGAGCGAAAGCGAGTGGATCGCTGCCGGAAACCCGAGCGACCCCGCAGTTGTCGTCGAACTTGCCGGGCTTCAGGTCGGCCTCCAGACCTGCTACGACCTGCGTTTTCCTGAGGTTTCGAGACGTCTCGTGGATGCGGGCGCCGAGGTGCTCGCTGTGCCGAGCGAGTGGCTTGCCGGGCCCAAGAAGGCTCACCACTGGGTTGCACTGACGGCCGCTCGCGCGATTGAGAATCTCTGCTACGTGGTCGCTGCCGACCAGATCGCCCCGCTTGCGGTCGGCATGTCTCGAATTATTTCGCCACTGGGTGAAACGCTCATCGACATGGGTCAAGACGCCGGCATTGCGGTGGCCTACATTTCACCGGATGCCCTCGCCGCAGCCCGCGCGAACAACCCCGCGCTGTCTTTGCGCAAGTACCGAGTTGCGCCGGTGGCTGACTAGCTCGCCTGTGCACGAGTGCGGCTCGTTCCGCCACGGCGACATTATTCTCGCGCCATGCATTTTTCTTCACGCACGGTCGCGAGGGGTGTCCTCGCTCTCTTTGCGATCGCGATCATGTTCGCTTCGCACATGCTCGCCGGTGTGCCACCGGTCGCGGCACTGACCGGAATCATCAACGACGATGGCGTCGACGTGGGTGATGAGTGGACACTGCCCGGCGACGACGGCACTCCGGGTGACCCCGGATCGCCCGGTTCAGGTTGGTGGCTCGGGCCGTACCGCCCCCAAATTCCGCGAGACCTTGCCTTGGCCTATTGCGTTGCCCGCATCATCCCCCCGGGGTGGTGTGCTGCGCTCATGCCAACCGCGCCGACGCCGCCCGAACCTGAGCTACCAGACCTGACGTTCGCCGATGTTGCTCACGTTGTACCTCAGTCGCCCACGTTGATAACTCAACCGAATGGGTGGAGCGTCGTCGGAGTTGAGACGAACCTGATTGCGCTCATCCAGACTCACATTGTGACCACTCGGGTATTCGGTCGCGAAGTGGATGTTCGCTTCACGCCGATTCGATATGACTGGGCATATGGCGACGGAGTGAGCGGAACAACCGACGTACCGGGTGCGAAATGGTCGTCACTCGGCGTTGCCGAGTTTGCGCGCACACCCACCAGTCATCGATATTCGCTCGCAGTTGCGGTCACTCCCCATGTTGACGTTACCTACGCTGTCGATTACCGCTGGGCGGATTCGTCGTGGCGAGATATCGCCGGCACGCTTTCTCGAGGCGATGACGCTCCCGTGGTCTTTCTTCAGAATGCAGACACTGTCTTGGTCACAGGGCCCTGCGGACCGAACAGGAATGCCGTGGGGTGCGGGTAGGCTCGATTCCCAGTCGTTGTTCAGCCTGCACATAGATTTCGCACATAGTGACACGGCAGGGTCGTAGCGTGAAGAAAGGAAATGTCTCACATCATGAATGACAAAACCAGCTACTACTACCCACCTGAGGATGCCGCCAAACTTGCCGGCGAAAAGAAGCCCTCACGACGAACGAAGGTCTCGGACGTGCCGGCTCAACCATCGTCTCAGCCGACTCCTCGAGAACGATCTCGGGTTGTCCCGCTCGTCGCCGCACTCGCCGTTGGCGCCGTGATCGGAGGCGCGTCGGGTGCCGGAGTTGCTTTCATCTTCACCAACCCCAGCGATGGCGAGATCATCTCGTCGACGAGTGAAACGCAAGGCATCACGGTCAACCGACCGGACAGCGTGACGGCTGTCACTGCCGTTGCTGCGGCGGTTTCGCCGAGTGTCGTCACGATTAGTGTGAGCGACGCGATGGGTGACGGAGGAACCGGCTCGGGTGTCGTGCTCTCATCGGACGGATACGTTCTGACAAATAACCACGTGGTTACGCTCGACGGCTCCCTCTCGACCCCGACAATCCAGGTGCGCGACAACAACGGTCAGCTGTTTAGTGCCACGGTCGTGGGCACTGACCCCACCGTCGACCTTGCCGTCATCAAGATGGACGACGTGAGCGGGCTGCAACCCATCGAGTGGGCGGATTCGTCGAAGTTGAATGTGGGTGACGTCACGATTGCAATGGGAGCGCCACTAGGCCTCGCCGGGACCGTCACAACGGGCATCATCAGCGCGCTCAATCGAAGTATCCAAATTGCGAGTACGGCTGCCCCAGAAGATTCAGGTTCGATGAGCCCCGACCCATCCGACCCCTTCGACTTCTTCAACTTTGACCTGGGCCCAGGGCAGCAACTTGGTGGCGGCGCGACCACGTCGATTTCCATCCCGGTGATTCAGACCGACGCGGCAATCAATCCGGGCAACTCCGGTGGTGCGTTGCTTGACGCCAGCGGAAAGCTGATTGGCATCAACGTTGCAATTGCAAATGCGGGAAGCACCGATGCCCAGTCAGGCAGCATCGGCTTGGGCTTCGCTCTTCCGTCGAATCTCGCCAAGCGAGTGTCGAACGAAATCATTGCCACCGGAAAAGCAAGCCACGGTTTGCTGGGAGCCAAGGTGAGCGATGCCGCCAATGCCGAAGGCAGCACCACGGTCGGCGGGCGACTCGAAGAGATTTCCGCCGGAGGTGCCGCCGAAAAGGCTGGGCTCAAGGTAGGTGACGTTGTCGTGCGGTTCAACGGATATCCCGTGACGGATGGCAACGACCTCACGGCCCTGGTTCGCACGAGCGCGGCCGGCGAGAACGTCACGATTGAGATCATCCGCGACGGCGAAAGGAAGAACATTGCCGTAACGCTCGGAGCCTTTACCGGCTAACCCTCGTTATCGGAGTGTCAACGACGCGTGCGTTGAGCGTCGCAAAGAAAGCCCGTCCACTTTTCACGCGCGACGGGCTTTCTTTGACTCGTATGCTTGGGGGCATGTTGATTCGCCGTCCGCTGATGAGCGCGCAGGACTCGCCGGGGGGTGGGGGCACATCCACTCTCGAGAGCGAACTCGAAGAACTGCTTCGCGACGAACAGCTCGAGGACGGAGACCACGAACGGTTTTCGCACTACGTTCGCAAAGAAGACATCGTCGAATCGGCCGTGACGGGCAAACCGGTTTACGCGCTGTGCGGCAAGAAGTGGACGCCGAATCGCGCTCCGGAAAAATTCCCCGTTTGCCCAACGTGCAAAGAAATCTACGAAGGCCTGCGTGATGAGTAGAGACGCCCCCATCGGCGTGTTTGACTCCGGGGTAGGCGGACTAACCGTGGCGCGTGCAATTCGCGATTCGCTTCCGCACGAGTCAATCATCTACATCGGCGACACCGCACATTCGCCCTATGGCACGAAGTCGATTGCCGAGGTGCGCGAATACTCGCTCGACGTTCTTGATTCACTCGTGTCGCAAGGCGTCAAGATGCTCGTCATCGCATGCAACACCGCCAGTGCAGCCATGTTGCGGGATGCCCGGGAACGTTATGACATTCCCGTGGTGGAGGTCATTCAGCCCGCGGTTCGCGCGGCCGTTGCGGCAACGCGAAACCACCGGGTCGGCGTGATCGGAACTTCGGCGACGATTACGTCCCGAGCGTATGACGATGCGTTTGCCGCCGCGCCCCACATTGAGCTCTTTACGCAGGCCTGTCCGAGGTTTGTCGAGTTTGTCGAAGCCGGGCAGACGAGTGGCGAAGAGGTTCTCTCTGTTGCTCGTGAATACCTGGCACCGCTGATCTCTGAAAACGTAGACACACTCGTTCTCGGTTGTACGCACTATCCCTTCTTGCGCGGAGCAATTTCCTACGTTATGGGTGAAAACGTGCGACTCGTATCGAGTGATAACGAGACGGCAAAAGACGTGTATCGCGAGCTCGTGAATGCCCAACTCGATCGTGGCACGGGTGCGTCACCGGTGTTTCGCTACGAGGCGACGGGTGAAGACACCCCGGAGTTCATTCGACTCGCTCGTCAGCTTCTTG
This sequence comes from Actinomycetota bacterium, assembly GCA_009704705.1. Classification (GTDB taxonomy): domain Bacteria; phylum Actinomycetota; class Actinomycetes; order Actinomycetales; family Microbacteriaceae; genus RFQD01. Next base: position 19,993 of record WLDR01000002.1, read on the forward strand.
GTCCTCAAATCGACAACGTCGAACAGATTTTCACGGGTCGCCTCGATCTGCCACACGACAACCAAGGAGTATCGAAGTGACCGAAGCTGTAGCACGCGCCGATGGGCGCGCCACTGACGACTTGCGTGAAATCACGATTGAGCGCGGTTGGAGCGAACAGGCCGAGGGTTCGGCACTGATTTCGTTCGGTCGCACGAAGGTGTTGTGCACCGCGTCGTTTACGAACGGCGTGCCGCGCTGGATGGTCGGAAAAGGCAAGGGCTGGGTCACGGCCGAGTACGCCATGATTCCTCGGTCTACGAATGAGCGCATGGATCGCGAATCGGTCAAGGGCAAGATTGGTGGGCGAACCCACGAAATCTCGCGCCTGATTGGTCGAAGCTTGCGTGCCGTCGTCGACATGAAGGCTTTAGGCGAGAACACAATCGTGATTGACTGCGACGTTTTGCAGGCCGATGGCGGAACAAGAACCGCGGCAATCACCGGCGCTTTTGTTGCCCTGGCTGAAGCAATTGAATGGGGCCGCGAGAACGGCTTCATTGCGAAGAAGGCAACCCCACTCATCGATTCCGTTGCCGCCGTCTCCGTTGGAATCATTGACGGCGAACCCATGCTCGATTTGGCATATGTCGAAGACGTCCGTGCCGAAACAGACATGAACGTGGTCGTCACCGGTCGCGGACTCTTCGTCGAGGTTCAGGGCACGGCCGAAGGTGTCCCGTTCGATCGTCGCGAGCTCGATGCGCTGCTCGACCTTGCTGTCGGTGGATGCGCCACACTCGCAAACCATCAGATCACCGTGTTGGGTGACGCAGCCGATCTCATCGCCGGTCGAAGCTAGCAACCGATTCGTGAGCGTCGAAAAGTAATGTCCTCTTCATTCGTGTTGGCGACCCACAACGCGCACAAGGTCGAGGAGTTTCAGGCGATACTCGGTGGCGCCTCGGGATTGACCATCGGGCCTTATGACGGGCCCGAGCCCATCGAAGATGGGACGACGTTCGAACAGAACGCCTTGATCAAGGCTCGCGCCGCGGCCGAGCACACGGGGATCGGTGCACTGGCCGACGACTCTGGCCTCTGTGTTGACGTGCTCAACCGCGCACCGGGAATCTTCTCAGCGCGCTGGGCTGGGCCGAAACGTGGTGACGAGGCCAATCTCAATCTTTTGCTCGAACAACTCGCGGATGTTCGCGACGAAGACCGCACGGCGTTTTATGTCTGCGTCATCGCGGTTGTCATTCCAGCTCGGGAGAACCAAGCGCCGCACGAGTTCGTCGTGGAAGCACAGTGGCACGGTCGATTGGCGCGTGCGCCGCGAGGTGAATACGGTTTCGGCTATGACCCGATCTTCGTGCCCGAGGGCAGCGAACTGACGGCTGCCGAGATGAACCCGACGGAGAAGAACAACCAGAGTCACCGTGCACTCGCGTTGGCCAAGCTCAAGCCGCTTTTGGCCGAGCTGACCTAGGTCTTTTTCGCCCGACTTCGTTGGGCCCAGAGCACGGACGCGATGACGCCGAGTGCCGCGATGAGTGTCCACAGCGTGACGGTCTCGCCGAGCAGGAGTGCCGACCATCCCAATGTCATCAACGACTGAAGCTGTTGCACTTGGCTGCCATACGCGGTGCCCAGCATGGCGAGCCCCTTGTACCAGGCGAAGAAGCCGAAGAACATGGAGCCGAAAGCGAGACCCATCAGTGCAAGCCATTCAACCGGGGTTGCCTCGAGTGGATTCGGTCCGACGAACCACAGGACCGCAGTCAGCGGTGCGGTGATGGGCAGAGCCAGAACGACCACCCAGGAGATGACTTGCCATCCCGGACGTTCACGCGAAAGGTTTGCGCCCTTGACATAGCCCCACGACGACGAAACAACGGCGCAGATCACAAAGAAGTCGGCAAGCAAGTCGCCGCCCTCTGCTCCGCCGCGCGAGAGGGAGAAGATGACCAGAATGGCTGTGCCCGTGCTCGCAGCCAGCCAGAAGGATCTTGAGACGCGCTCGTGCGTCGAGATGACGGCGAGAAAAGCGGTCATTATGGGCATGAATGCGGCGATAACCGCAGCGTGAGCACTGGTTGTTCGCTCGAGCGCGAGCGTGATGAAAATCGGCCAGCCGAAGATGTTCATGGCCATGGGCCAGAGAAAGCCGCGCACCTCGTGCAGCTTGATCATTGGCACGCGTGCAGCAACGAGAATGATGATGCCCGCGAGTCCGGCAATGACTGCCCGGGCCATGTTCAAGAAGTAAGGGTTGAAGCCGCCGACCGCGATTTTGGTGAATGGCATCGTGAACGAGAACACGAGCACGCCGAGAAACGCGAAGATCAGACCGTTGCGCAGCGTCGAGTTTGCGAGAAAACCCTTCACAACTGAACTGCCGTTCCCGTCACACGCATTTGTCCGTTGCCGATAGTGAGCAGCAGGATGCTCGGCCGCCCCATGTCGTCACCCTGCAAGATGGTGACCACGTCACCGGGTGCTGCGGCCCCCACGCTCACCAGGTATGCCCCGAGTGCTACGGCTGCCGATCCCGTGGCCGGGTCCTCGTCGATGCCCACGCCGGGCGCGGGGTTTCTCGAATGCCACGTTCGAAGCATTCGATCATTGTCGTCAGGAAAAACGAGTTGGATGGTCGTCCAGCCCTCCCGTTTACTTAGTTCGGCGAGCTGGTCGTAGTCGTAATCGAGGCGATGGAGTCGATGGCGTGACTCCGCGACGAGCACGGGGTGCCAGTTGCCCGACCATCCGATTGCCGGCGGAAACCGCTCGTCGAGATCATCCTCGTGCCAATCGAGCGCGTCGAGCAGTTCATCCAGAACGTCGTCGTCAATTGATTGAACGGACGTGGGCGGGCTCGTCAGCGTTGCCGCGTAGCCAACCGGCGTGAGCAGAACGTCGACAATGATCAGTCCGGCCTTGGTGTGAAAAACGAACGTGCGAGCGGTGGCGTCGCCGTAGTCATCAGCTTCGTCTCGCTCGCCTTCGGCAGCGGCGAACTCGGCTAACGCAACACCCGAGGCAATCGTCGCATGACCGCAGAAGTCGACCTCCGCTGACGGCGTGAAATAGCGCACGTCGAATTCGTCTTCTTTGTCGGCGAGTGGTGAGAGAAACGCGGTCTCTGAGTATCCGACTTCAGCCGCCACGTGCTGCATCTGCGTATCCGGCATTCCGCGCGCATCCAGCACCACCCCCGCAGGGTTGCCACCCTCGGGGTTGTCAGTGAAGGCCGCGTAGCGAAGAACCGTTCCGGGTTCGGTTCGGCTCACGATTTATCGTCGGCGTGCCTACCACGTGGGTTCTGGACGAAGTCCTCTGCAGGCAAGACGAGATCCTCGGCTGACTTGACTGCGGCAACTCCAGCGGCGTGCTTGTGCTTTTCGCGACGAGCTTCGCGAAGGGTCTGCACGTAGTGGAAGACACTCGGGATGAGCACGACAAGGATGACGACAAGAAGGACGACGTCGATGTATTCCTTGACGAAGGTAGCCACGACGGGGATGTGCCCAACCAGAAAACCAACGTAAGTGAGCCCCGCACCCCAGATCAATGCTCCGATGAGGTTATAGAGCGTGTACTTGCGCCACGGCATGTGGCCGACGCCGGCCGCGATGGGTGCGAAGGTTCGAACGACGGGAACCCACCGAGCAAAAATGACGGCGAGACCGCCGTACTTGACGAAAAACGCGTTGGTGCGCTCGACGTTTTTGCGACTAAACAATCCGCTGTCTTTGCGTTCAAAGATGCGCGGACCAAAGTGATGCCCAATCAGGTAGCCGACCTCTCCGCCGATAAAGGCCGCAGCGGCAATCGAGAGGCAGACCCACAGGATGCTCACGCCAAAGACGTCTTCGCCCGTAGCCGCCAAAACGCCGGTTGCAATGAGCAGCGTGTCGCCGGGAAGAATGAAGCCAACGAGAAGGCCCGTTTCTGCAAACACGATGAAGCACACGCCCAACAGGGCATAGGCGCCAAAACCGTCAATCAGATAGTTCGGATCCAGAAATGGAATGAGCGCGGTCTGCATGGGGACAAGGCTACCCTTCTTGGCTGGAACGCAACTCCGCGCGTTCTCTCCGCCACGTTATGACACTGACCACGATGGATGCCGAAATAAAGATTCCGGCAATCACGTATGCGGCTGACTTGACCACTGGGATGCTCGCTGCGAAGTAGCCCACGAGCGTGAGCCCCACACCCCAGGCGAGCGCGCCGACGAGATTGCTGGTGAGGAACTTGACATAGTTCATCCGCCCAATGCCGGCAACCCATGGCACGAACACGCGCGCCCACGGGATAAACCGCGCAATGACAACAGCCCACCAACCGTACGAACGGTAGAACTTGTCGGTGCGGTCGATGATGGCACGCATGCGAGGGCCACTCTTGTTGTCGAGGTAGGGGCGACCGAGGTGTCGACCGAGAATGAAGCCCACTTGATCGCCAATGAACGCCGCTATGCCGACGCCGAGCGCAAGAATCCAGATTTCGAGACTGGGGCTTGCGGCGGTGACCAGTCCGGCCGCGAAGAGCAGAGAATCACCCGTGATGAATGGAATAAACGCGCCGACGAACAAGCCCGTGCCGGCAAAGACGAGTGCCCAAACGGCAAGGTAGAAGATTGCGACGGCGGCGCTACCAAAGACTGGGCCTAGCGACGAAAACCAGTCGGTCAGTTCACCGTCCAGCGCAGCCGCGTGGAAGCCCACAGAAAGTGGTGTCATGCTTTCGATGCCCTATCTTCGGTTCCGCGCAGGTCTTCGAAAACGCGCTGGTTAAAGGTGAAGGCAAGTTTAACCTCGTCAACCAATGCTTTTCTTTCGCCCGGAGTGAGCTGAAGCCCATCAAGAATGCTTCGGTAGGACTCCTTGAATCTCACGAGGTCGGGAATCTGGTCAAACCGATAGAAGCTCAGCTGGTCCTCTGTGGCACCGTAGTGGCGAGCCACGAGGGCAGCGATGGCTTGTCCACCGGACAAATCGCCGAGATACCGCGTGTAGTGGTGCGCGACGAGTCGGAAGTCGGCTCTGCCGCTGAGTGAGTTGATGTGGTCGACGTACTCGCGCATCGCGGGCGTCGGACTAATGGAGTCCGGATCTGTCAGCCCGAGGTGCTCGAGGTCACTCCGAATTGAATCACTTCGCTCGAGGCGGTCATCCCAGAGATTTTCGGATGACGGAAATGGTGTGCCCGTCACGGACTGATTTTCGAGCGCGCTGTAGAGCCAGGAGAGATTAGCGAAATATCGCGTGTATGCCGCCAGATTGAGCTCGCCCTTCATGAGTCGAGCGATGAACGTGCTGTTTTCTGCGTCACTGTGTTGTTGACGAGACGCATCACGGATGAGCTGTGACAGGGGGACGTGAGTAGTCATGAAGTAAGGATAGCCTTACCTAATCTGAGCATCGACCGTGAGCGAGCTCTCGCTGCCTTTTTCGTGTGCGGAAGGAGGGACTTGAACCCTCACGCTCGAAAGCACAGGAACCTAAATCCTGCGTGTCTGCCAATTTCACCACTCCCGCGATAGCTCAAGTCTAAATCGCGTGACGCCCCCGACGATTCGCGATGTGTGGGGATAACTGGTGCGCATCGAGCACTTCGCCATCAGAATCTGTCGATGACATCAGCGAACTCTGTCGACGCACTCGTGCGAGCTGCTCGACAAAACCTGACTGGCCACTCCGCACTGACACCGGACTCCATTGATCGCGCGCTCGCCGAAGAAGTAGGTAAGCGCATCGACACGGGTGAGGTCACGGCTCAGAGCGAAAGCGAATTACTCCGGCACGTGCGCGCCGAGATCAGCGGCTTCGGGCCAGTGCAGCCACTACTCGACGATCCGACCATCGAAGAAATCTGGATCAACTCACCACACGAAGTTTTTGTGGCTCGCTCGGGAGTATCAGAGCGAACGAATCTTTCACTCGAGCCGGGGCAAGTCCGCGAGCTAGTGGAGCGCATGCTGCGCACAACACATCGGCGAGTTGACCTATCGACTCCATTTGTCGATGCGTCTCTACCTGATGGCTCTCGACTCCACGTCGTCATTCCCGACATCACTCGTCGTCATTGGTCGGTGAACATTCGAAAGTTCTCGCAATCGATCGTGTCGATGGCCAACTTGGTGGAGCGGGAGTCGTTGACGATGCAGGCGGCGGAATTCATTCGCATGTGTGTCTTGGCGCGCGCGAACATCCTCGTCTCCGGGGCAACCCAGGCCGGAAAGACGACGTTGCTGAATGCACTGCTGTCGTGCGCGCGTGAGCGGGAAAGAATCGTCACCGTCGAAGAAACGTTTGAGTTGGATGTGCGTGTCGACGATGTCGTCTCGATGCAGTGCCGCCAGCCAAACCTCGAGGGCACCGGAGACGTCAGTTTGCGCCGACTCATCAAAGAGGCACTGCGTATGCGCCCCGATCGGCTTGTCGTCGGTGAGGTTCGGGAAGCGGAGAGCCTCGATCTGCTGATTGCACTGAACAGCGGGTTACCGGGGGCGTGTTCCATTCACGCGAACAGTGCATCCGACGCGCTGACGAAGCTGTGCACACTGCCGCTGTTGGCCGGTCGCAACATCGACGCGGCATTCGTTCAACCCACTGTCGCCGGCTGCATCGATGTTGTGGTTCATTGTGAACTCGACCGATTTGGCTCACGGCGAGTTCGCGAGATTGTGATGCCGTCTGGACGCATCGTCGATGGAGTCGTCGACGTCGTCCGAATCTTTGAACGACGCGACGGGGCGCTGGTGTGGTCGGGTCTCAATGTTCCTCGGCTGGATCGCTTTGAGCTTGCCGGTCTCGACCCTCGCGTGGTTTTGAATGATGGTTCTGCATGAAGCACCTGTCAATCGATGAAATTGCTGCCGTCATTTCTCTCGCAACCGGAATTGGAGTGTTTCTCTTCGGGTCTCACTTTCTCTGGCCTCACTCGACACGGGGGGATGCCCACGGCGTTCGACCTCGTCCGCTCAGCACTTTGTTTCGTCGCCTGCGCGAACTATTGGATGCCGCAGGATTTGCCAGGGTTGCACCGGGCTCTTTCATTGCCGGGTCGATGGCCTTTTCTCTAGGACTCGGAGTGATGTTGCTCCTCATCACGCCGGTAACCGCTCTCGCTGTATGCGCCGGCATAGTTGGCGCACTCGCACCACTCGGCTTTCTTTCGGTGCGGCGGAGTCGTCTCTCCCGTGCCCGAGCATCGCTGTGGCCCGACGTGGTTGACACGCTGATTTCATCCATTCGTTCGGGGTGCACCATCGTGGAAGCGGTTGTTCATCTTGGATCTGTGATGCCACCAACGATTTCGTCGGCGGCCATGCGATTTGGCGACAGAGTGTCGACGTCGGCACATGTTGGTCTCTGTCTCGACGAGCTGAAGGGGGACTGGTCCGACGCGGCCGGAGATCGAATTGTCGAGGCCCTGAAGGTAACGCGTGATCTCGGTGGTACTCGGTTGACAGCGGTCTTACGAGAGCTGTCGTCAAGCCTTCGAAAGAATCTCGCCGTCACGAGAGAGATTGAAGCGCGTCAGAGTTGGATTCGGGTGGCAGCTGGCATCGGTGCGGCAGCACCGTGGGTTGTGGTGCTTCTCCTTTCGACCCGACCCGAAGCGGCCCAGGCCTACCAGAGCCCCGCCGGCGCGGTCATCATTTTTGGCGGACTGGCCGTTACTGCCATTGCCTATCCCGCCATGACCCGCATCGGCAAGGTCTCGATCGAACGGAGATGGTTCGCATGACCATCGGATTGGTCGCAGTGCTCTGTGGACTCGGGCTGGGTGTCGGGACGTGGTTGATGTGGCAGTCGGCGCGTCTTCCGAGAAGAGCGATGTCGCTTCGCATCGCTCCCTACATCTCTGACCTTTCTGCTGACGCGCATCACCTGGCAACGAACCTGCAGCAAAACATTGGCACGACGTGGCGGGGTCGGGTGCGCCGATCGCGAATTGCGCATGTCAATACAGGTGTCACTGACCTGATTCGGCGATCCGGCTCATCGGTTGAAGCAACCGAGTGGCAATTGCGGCGAGTCTTGTTTGCCGCGGGCGGCGCTCTAGCCGGACTCTTCGCAGGTGGGGCGTACGGGTTCGCGATCCAGTCGCTCTCGCCAACCTTTGGCTTCGTGGTCTTGGGAGGCGCCGCAGGCTGGGCAATGCCCCTCTGGTCTCTTCACCGACGAGTGCGACTTCGTGCCCGGCAGCTCGAAGAAGAAATGACCGCGGCACTCGAGATGTTGAGCTTGTGCGCATCGGCCGGTGAAGATCTTGTCTCTGCTCTGACACGTGTCAGTGCCCTCGGCGCAGGTCCATTTAGCGTTTCGATGCGGGATGCACTCTCCCAGATTGCTCTGGGAATACCCGTCACGACCGCTCTCGAAAACTGCGCTCGAAATGCCGGGGTGCCGTCATTCACCCGAGTAATTGAACACCTCACGGCAACCGTGGAGCGGGGAACGCCCA
>WLDR01000020.1 GCA_009704705.1 Actinomycetota bacterium
CTCTTTTGCCCACGCGGTGACCGTGCGCGTCGCTTCAGGCGGACTTACGACACGTATGGTGCCGGGCAACGACGCCACAACGCGCGCAAGACTCCGCAGTGACCCAATGGTCACGCTGACTCGAGCAAACCCAGCCGGCGCACCAGCAAGCTGTTGCGGCGGAAACTCCGTGATGGATCGCACGGAATTCGATGGCATCTCAAGCACAACGGTGTGCAGTCCCGACGTCGGCGGGTCGAACAGCTCGTCGCCGAGCTCCTCGGCCAGCACTCGGGTTGTGTGCTTACGACGCGTGTGTGTGGCGGAAATGATGCGATCAATTCGGAAAGTCATGATGCCTTCGCGCGTATGACAATAGCCACGCACGTACCACGAGCTGGCAACGAGATCGATACGCAACGGTTCGATGGAACGGGTCGTGCGCTTCTGGTCGGCGTTCTGATAAACGATTTCGAGCTGTGTTTTGGCATCCAGGGCCTTACGGACTTCTTCAATCAGCGGTGGCGTGGGAGGCGGTTCAATATGAATTGCATTCGCCGACGAAACGTTGGCGCCTTTGGCGAGCTTTTCGCGCAGTGCCTTGATGGCACGTCGGTCCGTGATCCCGGGGATGTTCTCGATGTACTGCAGTCCGGCTACGAGCGTCGCGGCCTCTCGAGATGTCAATCGCGGTGCGCGACGCAGCTCGACCTCGTTCGTGACGAAGACGACGCGCTCCTTGAGAAACAGATCCCAGTCGATGTCAAACAGGTCGTAGGGCATGTAGGAGCCGTCTGAGCCGGGAAGGCCGGATACCGCCAATGTGCGAATCAGCGCATCCGCTGTCGACACAGAAATATTGAAGTCTCGCGCCAGGCGTGAGAGGGGCACCTCTCCCTTGCTGATGAGATATGGCGGGATGCTCAGCAAGAGTCGCACGCGATCGGCGGCCTCCTTGGCTGGGTTCACGGGACGACGCGACCGACGAATTGAGCTTTCATCGACGTCGGGCGCCGCCTGAAACGCCTTGTCGGAGAAGAGGTCTACGTCTTCTGCGCCGGTTTCGTTCATCGGCGATTCTGCAGGCGGGTCATTCTTCTTGGCCATGTCTACTTCACCGCCTTGTGCGTCTCGATGACGGTAGTCAGACGCTGCTTGACCGCGTCAATCAGGCTTGGTGGCGCGATTACGCGAACTTCAGGACCGAAGCCGGCCAGTTCGTCGGCGAGCAAGGCTTCGTCTGCGTACGGCACATAAATCGTGGCTGTGTCGGCGAGGAAACCGTACTTGACTGCCAATCTCAATCGCGCATCGGAACCAGGTGTGAGTTCGATGGTCGCTTCATTGAGTTTCTCGAGTTGCTCCAGTTCGACTTGCAAGCGTGCGGCGAAGTCTTCGTTGTCGCGCTCGTGCACAATCTCTTCGTCCACCTTGGGGTCTGACGCAATGCGGTCAAGCAAGAATGTGCGTTCTCCTCCGGCGAGCAAGTCAAACGCGAGCATGTACCAGTGCCCTTTCCAAAAGAGCAAACCCAGTGGTGCTGCCATTCGAGATTTGGCCGCGTTATCTCCGGGCTTGATGTACTGAAAGTGCAGAGCTCTCTTCGAGTCAATCGCCGAACTCACGATTCCAAGAATTCGACCACCCGTCGCCATCTGCGGAGAAACGCCGACCAGCGAATCGTCGGCGTCCACACCCAGTGCGGTGAGTTTCGTCAGACCATTCCGAGCGTCTTCCATCAGGCTTCGCTCCTGCCACGCGCGGCCGGCCAGACCAAGCAGAGTCATCTCTTTGGGGGTCAACGTCATCGATTCGGGAAGGTCATAGTCACTATGACTGATGAAGTAACGCTGATTGTGTGTCGTGCCTGCTTCGCCGGTGGGCTCGATCATTTCGATATTGACACCCATATCGCGGACTTCGCCCTTATCGCGTTCAAACTTTCGCTCCAGGGCTTCACGATTCTTGCCGGACGCGAAGTCCGTCGCGTAACCGTGGACAGTGGAGAGGATTTGCTGTTTCGTCAGACCGTCTCGAGACGCAACAAGGGCAAGAATGAGGCTAAAGATGCGCTCGTCTTTCGTGACGCGTGCAGCCATGAGCATCTCTTTTCCGGTTAGGCGAGGGATGTCCCTCCCTGAAAACATCTGGGAGTTTCTGACACGATTCTAGGGTGCGCAGGGGGTACAAAAAGGCACGCGACCCGCACGTTGCCGTGCACACCGCGTGCCCTCTTGTCGTCAGTGTGACACGCGCGTCACACCACGTTCGCTACTTGATCGCCAAGATATCGACGACAAAAAAGAGCGTCGACGTGGGCGTGATGCTGGAACCACCGGGTGGGTTATCTCCGTAACCCTGGTCGGGAGGAATGATGACAGCAACTTGTGAGCCAACCGTCTGACCGACAAGGGCGTCACGGAAACCCGGAATTACTTGATTGACATTGAACGTCGCGGGTGTGCCCTTGGTCCAACTGGAGTCGAACTGCTCGCCCGTTTGCCAAATAAAGCCGGAATACTGCACCTCAACGTCTGCGCCCGCGGGAACAACGGCACCGTCGCCCTTCTTGAGAACTGCAATCTTGGTTTCGGTGGGCGGAGCAGCATTTGGCATCGTGACGCCGGGCTGGCCCGTCGTCGGATCGAGAACAACGGACGGGAAGCCATCGGGGGCAGGCTGGTCCGTCCCCCACGCGCGCGTAGCCGACACAGACACGACGTCCGCGATGATGACGAGAGAGGTGTTGGGGGCAACGCCCAGCTGCGCGTTTCCTGCCTCTCCAAAGGCATCTTGGGCCGAGGTGACCGCAAGAATGCGAGATCCGATGGGTGCGCACTGAATTGCCTTGACAATTCCCGGTAGTGCGGCACCCGAACTGGCATCGGTGCTCAGGGAGTTGACGATGGTGAGGAACGTGGCGTTGTCGTAGGGGCTGTCGGCAAGGTTCTGGCCCGTGGTTCCGTCGTAGGCCGAAAAGTTGATGTTGACGGTTTCGCCATCCGCGATAACGGCACCCGAGCCGGTCTCGAGAACTTCGCGCTGCGTTTCATTCGCACGAAGGGGCGTAGCAAAAGAAACCGTCGGCTTTACTCCGAAGCCACCCTCGACGGTGACCGCCTTCGTTGCGTCGCCAGAGACGGTGGTGCTCGTGCACGCTCCGTTCTCACCGGTTGGTGCCGAACAGGCGGAAAGACTCAGGACTAGGGCTAGGCCGGTTGACACGGCAAGCAATGTGCGCACGAAAGCTCGATTCAAGATGGGAACGGGTGATGGCGTTTGATGATTCTACTGAGTGGGTTCGTGGGAATCAGCCGACAGGCGGGCACTGTCTTCAGCGACACGGATGCGCTTTCGGAGCACCTTGTCACTGACCTGTCTCTCCGCAAGGGCGCCGGGTGTCCATGTCTCCACGTCTTCGTCGCCAAAATCACTCTTAGAGGCGCGCCTCTTGAGTTCCGGCAGCTGCGCCCCTGGCGCGAGCAGACGAGCCGTCATCAGGAAGCCCGTGTGGCCAATCATCCGATGTTCTGGGCGAACTGCAAGGCCTTCGACGTGCCAGCCCCGAATCATGGTTTCGCTGGAGACGGGATGCGTGAAGCGCTCACTGGCTCGAAAGGCCTCCACTGTGCGCGAAAGCTGGGTGACTGTCGCGACGTAACACAACACCACTCCCCCCGGCACGAGAGCTTCGGCGACGGCGTCGACACACTCCCATGGTGCGAGCATGTCGAGGACTACACGATCTGCCGTTCCGGCGTCGACGACCTGAGGCAGTGATTCTTGAAGGTCTCCGACCGTAATCGTCCAATTCTCGGGTGCGGAGCCAAAGTACGTCATGCCGTTCGCTGCGGCAACGTCGGCGAACTCTTGACGGCGTTCGAAACTGAAAAGATGCCCGCGCTCGCCGATGGCTCGAAGCATCCACAGCGATAGCGCTCCCGAGCCGACTCCGGCTTCGACCACGCGCGCACCGGGAAAAATGTCCGCTTGCCCAAGAATGGCCTGAGCATCTTTCGGGTAGATGATTGCCGCGCCGCGCGGCATCCCCATAACGAAATCTGTCAGCAGGGGCCGCAGAACGAGATGAGGGATGCCCGAGTCGTTAGCAATGACCGAGCCATCTGGGATGCCCACAATGCCTTCGTGCGGAATGCCGCCGCGATGCGTGTGGAACACCTTTCCCTTTTCGAGCGTGATGGTGTTCATCTTGCCCTTGGGGCCAGTTATTTGAACCCGGTCACCCCATCGAAATGGCCCCGACCTGAAGCGAGCACTATCGGAGGTCGTCACGCAATGCCTCCCCGCGCTCTCTCGAAGGCCGATAAAACATCGGGTAGCGATCGCTCGGCCAGCGATTCCCAAAACTCGTCCGCTGGACTTTCAGAGATGTCGATGAGATTGGGCAGACCAATGGTCACCGCTCCGGCGCCAACGGCCGATTGGATTCCCGCGTTCGAGTCTTCGAACGCAAGGCAGTTGCGAACGTTGACTCCAAGTCGTTCGGCACCCAAGACGTAGGCTTCGGGATCTGGTTTCTGGTTTGCGACGTGGTCACCGGCCACGATGACGCTCAACGGTTCTCCTGGGATTGCCTGGGCAACAAGACGAGCCATTCGATCGATAGACATCGTCACGAGGGCTTGTGGAATACCGGCTTCAGCTATGGCCAGCATCATTTGCACCGCTCCGGGTCGCCACGGTATGGCATCGTCAAGCAACGAGATCACGCGATCGGTCAGCGAATTCACAATCTCGTCCACAGTGAGATCCACTCCCGCGCGCTGCAAGACGACAGCGGAATGAATCAATCCCTGGCCAACGAGGGTCAATCCGTCTTCGTGAGTCCATGCTCCACCGAATCGTTCAACCAGCTCGATCTCGGCTGCAACCCAATAGGGCTCAGAATCGAGGATTGTGCCGTCCATGTCCCAGAGAACGGCACTCGGACGCAATTGGGGAAGAGAGGAAGCGGTCACGACTCACAAGTGTACGCATTGCGATGTGTGGCACTGACGCTCGCCTATTCTGATAGCACAGCCGATGTCGGTTTGTGCCTGCGGGTGGAGTGAACGAAGAGAGCGAGGCGCGCATGGCGGATTCATCTTTGTTCCGACGTCGAGTGCTGGTCGTCTCCTTTGAAGGATGGAACGATGCCGGCGACGCGGCGAGCACGGCTGTGGCGACTTTGCAGGAGCACATCGAGAGTACTCCGCTTCTGGTGATGGATTCTGAGACGTACTACGACTATCAGTACTCGCGACCAGTCGCCACATTTGACGGCGATGGCGCGCGTGAAATTCAGTGGCCGACGACGACTTTTTACGGCCCGCTCGTCCCGGCTGGCAACTCAGAAGAAAGCGTGCCATCGGGAGCCTCTCTGTCGAGCCGAGATGGGCACATCTATTTGCTGAGCGGCGTAGAGCCGTCACGAAATTGGCAAACCTTTGTTGGCGAAATTGTCGAGATGTGTCACGCGGTCGACATCGAGGGCGTCATCCTGCTTGGTGCGATGCTTGCGGATGTTCCGCATACGCGACCGATCCCGACATTCGTTAGCAGCGAAAACTCGGAGGTTCGCTCCGCCTGTGGTGCAGAGCGGTCAACTTATGAAGGCCCTACCGGCATCATCGGCGTTCTCGCCGACGCGGCTGAGCGAGCGGGAATTCCCACCATTTCCGTCTGGGGTTCAGTTCCTCACTACGTGCACCACGGTCCGTGTCCGAAGGCTGCTCTGGCTTTGCTCGACAAGGTCGAGACCATCATTGGTGTTGTGATTCCGCGCGGCAGTCTGGAGTCGGACGCTCAGGAGTGGCAAGAACAGGTTGACCGGCTCGCGGCGGATGACGAGGATATGGCGGCGTACATACTCACGCTCGAACAACAGCGCGACATGTTTGATTCTCCCGAAGCGTCGGGTGATTCCATCGCCGAGGAATTCGAGCGGTTCTTGCGAGGCCGCGACAATCGCCCCCCAGATCCACGAGGTTAGTTCCGTCTGCCGTGCCCTAGGGCTCCAGGATTCCGGCAGAGAGAAGCCCCATGACGACGAGTCCCAACAGCACGCGATAAACGACGAACGGCCAATAGCCGTGACGGGCCAACCAGCGCATCAGAAATGCGATGACGCCGAGACCAACGAAGAAGGCAATGCCCGTTGCCACAGCGGTTTCGAGTAGTGGTGTGCTTGTCGGTTCCCGGAGTGCCTTGGACAACTCATAAAAACCACTACCGAAAACCGCCGGAATCGCGAGCAGGAATGAGTACCGCGCAGCTGCCTCACGAGTGAATCCCATAAACAGACCCGCGGTAATCGTTCCGCCGGATCGAGAAACGCCCGGAATGAGGGCCAGGGCCTGAGCGAGACCAAAGATGATGCCTTTACCGACGGTGAGTTCAGTCAGGGTCTTCGTTCTGCTCCCCACGAGGTCTGCGACAAGAAGTAAGAGACCAAATCCAATCAACATGGATGCCACGAGCCACAGGTTGCGCAACGAACCCTCGATGGAGTCTTGAAATGTTAGCCCCAGGACCACAATCGGAATGGAGCCAACGATGATGAGCCAGCCCATTCTCGCCTCAGGGTCAGACCGACGAACGATAGATGACGGGTTACCGCTCCGACGCAATTGAGATTTCTCAGAAAAAAGAGATCGGTACCACCGAGAGAAAATTCGCTTGATGTCCGACCAAAAATAGATCACGACGGCGGTTTCTGTTCCGATTTGGGTCACGGCGGTAAAGATCGCTCCCGGGTCGCTCGCTCCCGGAAGCAGCTCCCCGACGATGCGGAGGTGGGCAGAAGACGAGACGGGAATGAACTCCGTCAAGCCTTGGACGATGCCGAGGATTATGGCGTCAAGCCAACCCATCTGTGATTCCCTTACGCGGTTGCTTTCGAGCTTCGCCCGAAGATGTAACAGTCGCCGGCATCAAATGCACCGGTCAACACACTGTAGTCGCCTGCGTTCGTGCCAATACTGCAGAAAAAATCGCCCTGAAATTTCGTGATAGTGTCGTGTCTCGGTGCCCCAAAGGCATCGTCACCTGCGCGGGTGGCGGAATGGTAGACGCGCTAGCTTGAGGTGCTAGTGCCCGTAACGGGCGTGGGGGTTCGAGTCCCCCCTCGCGCACAGATAAGCCCCGGTCAATCGTGACCGGGGCTTCTTGTTTAATCGGCGTGAAAGCCATGAATGCGGCCCACGATTATGCGTTGGCCAGTGCTAAGTCAGACTTCCAGGCGACCAACTTGCGCACGGTTTCGCTCTTGTCATTGGCCAGCTCGTCCATTACGTCCGCCGGCACGAAGAAGTTAACGGCAACCCATGAGCGCACGGTTTCGCTCTTGTCTTTTGCCAAGAGTCGCAAGACGTCGCAGGGAGTTGATTCATTGCGCGCAACGCACACGCGAACGCTCTCAACGCGATCCTTTGCCAGCTTCCATACGCACTCTTCGGGAGTGTGCTTGTGGAGAGCTGCACTCTCTCGGATGCGGTAATTCTTGTCGTTGGCCATGCTGCGAAGGCGTGCAACTTTGGAATCCGTCACCTCTGGCGAGAGGAAAGCTGCGACTGCCTCAGAATTGAGTGCCGGGTCAGCCTTTAGCTGCTCTAGTTGACGCTCCTGAGCGGGGGTGTTGAACCTGATGCAAGACATAACGTCATGCTAATCAGAAGATTTCGCTCAGATGCGCGACGCGCCACGGGAGTCCCGGATCGGTCATGTCAGACATTCTCACCATCTCTACGGCAACGGATTCATCACCAAATTGCACTCGAAACGATCCGGCCGGTGACTCAGTTTCACCAACTCCCCCGATTGATGACGGGAGGGAAACGATGACCGGAGTGCTCGACCAAACCACACGGCTGAGTGTTTCGGTCGATGACAGTGACGAGGTTGTGTTCCACATGGTCTCAGCAATGGCAAGCGCCTCGCCCGCACGCACAGGAGTGACAACGTGAAACCCCAGCTGGATGCTCGAAAGCAACTGCGTTACGGCAGCGTCGAGTGAGTCGTGATCGGGTGCGCCCAGCGTCACACCGATAATGCGCACCGAACCATCGCCGACAGGAAGGTTCGCCGAGTAGAGCAGGCACGCGCCCGCTTCGTCGGTGGTTCCCGTCTTGATCCCATTGACGCCGAGCGTTCCCAACAAATCGTTACTGTTCTCGAGATCGCCGATCGGGTTGACCGAGATGGTGGCTGACGCCACCGCTTGGGCTGTGACCGGATTGTCGAGCGCCAATTCGCCTATGCGCAATAAGTCGCTCAAGCTGCTCTGGGTCGCAGGGCTCAGTCCGCTGGAGTCGGCGATGACGGTTTCGGAAAGGCCTTGGCGAGTGGCCCAGTCATTGGCTGCTTGAACGAAGGACTCCTCGGAACCAAATGCCCATCGGGCGAGCGTGCGCGAGTAGTTGTTCGCTGACTTTACAAGCATGACGCTAATGACGTCGCGTGCGCTCAGGGTCATTCCTTCGATGACGTCCGCGCGGGACTCCGCGTTGGCGACGCTGTCATTGAGCCACTGCACATCCTGGCTGTCAAAGGTGATGTCATCACCAGCTTCGCCGTTGAGTATTGGCCGGGCTTCAAGGACCACAAGCGCGGTGACAACTTTTGCGATGCTGGCAATTGGGACCACCGCATCCAAGTTTGTTCCGGTGAGCAGACCGTAGCCGTCTGCCTGAACCGCGGTGGCACCAAATGGAGGCACGGCGATTTCGGCCGGTTCACTTGTGAAATCCGTGGTCGTTGTCGCGGTGACGGCTGCACTCGGGAGCGGGGCCAGGCCGACCGCCACGAGGCCTGTCGTCAGGGAGAGAACAACGGACGCCGTTGTGAACACGACGAGCCTTCTGCGTCGATAAACCGCCCGTGAATGTCGTGCCACAGTCGAAGCCTAAGTCAGCGCATAGAGAGCGACAGCGGCGGCACTCGCAACATTCAAGGAATCGACCCCGTGATGCATGGGAATCTGCACGACGGTGTCTACTTTCGCCAGTGTGCGAGAGGCCAGCCCGTCCCCTTCTGCTCCGAACACGATCGCCACCTTGTCATGATCTTGGGCAGCGAAATCCCGGAGTGGGAGTGAGTCATCGCGGAGAGCAAAGGCCACCACGTGAAATCCAGCCGCCTTCACTTCGTCGATGGACGCGGGCCAGTTGCTCAGGCGAGTCCAGGGAACTTGCAGCACCGTGCCCATGCTCACCCGGATGCTTCGACGATAGAACGGGTCTGCGCATTCTGGACTGATCAGAACGGCGTCAGCGCCCATGGCTGCCACGGCGCGAAAAATCGCGCCAACATTGGTGTGGTCAACGAGGTTCTCCAGAATCACGACGAGTCGGGCATCCTGCAATACGGTCTCAACTGGAGGAAGGTCGGGCCTGACCATCGCGGCCAGGGCGCCCCGATGAACGTCATACCCTGTCACCTCGGCGATGAGCTCATCGGGTGCCACAAAAACGGGGATATCGAACGAATCCACGAGTTGCAGAATGCTGTCTGCGAACTTTGCTCCACACAAGACAGACTTTGGGTTGTGTCCGGCTGCGATTGCTCGTGAAATCACCTTGGAGGATTCCGCGATGTACAAGCCAGCTGCGGGCTCGAGTTTGCGCCGAAGCGCCACGTCGGTCAGGTTCACGTAATCACTCAGGCTCGCCAACGCAGTTGCATCCACGTATTTAATGAAGCCCACGCGACTAGCTTGGCAGTCTCTGGAGCGTGGATTTGCTTCGGGGCTGTTGCAGGCAAAGAAACATGTCGGAAACGAAGGACGAATACGCTTTCGACATGATGAGCGCGGCGCCGGCAACTTCGTGGCAACACGAGTTGGAATCGCTTGCCCAAATTGTGTCGGGCAAGAAAGTTTCCGTTTTGACCGGTGCAGGTGTCAGCACCGACTCGGGCATACCGGACTATCGCGGTCAAGGCGTTCTGCGCCGCAATCCGATGAGCATCGATCAGTTCGTCAGCGACGAGAATTATCGCAAGCGCTACTGGGCCGGTTCACATCAAGGATGGTCCACCTTCGCGTCGGCGGAGCCCAACCTGGGCCATCGTGCGCTCGCTGCCTTGGAAGCGGCCGGCATCGTGAGTGGAATCGTGACCCAAAATGTGGATGGGCTTCACCGGCGGGCGGGCAGCATGCACGTGATCGACCTGCACGGGTCTCTCGACCGCGTGGTGTGCATGGAATGTGGCCAGCGATACGACCGTGGTGCGCTCGCAACTCGCCTGTCGCGAGAGAATCCCTGGTTAGACGCGGCCGAAGAGGCGACGCTCGCTCCGGACGGCGATGCAGACGTCAGTGACTTCGCTGAGCTTCGTGTTCCTATTTGTGATGTGTGCTCAGGACTCGTCAAACCAGATGTCGTGTTTTTCGGTGAGGTCGTTCCCTTCCGGGTTTATCAGTCGGCGGCGTCCATCGTTCGCAAGTCTGATGTGCTTCTGGTTGCCGGTTCTTCGTTGGCGGTCAACTCAGGTTTTCGTCTTGTTGACGTCGCCCGCCGTTCACGCATTCCGGTTGTGATTATCAATCGCGGCGAGACGAAGGCCGACGGCTTGGCTCACCTTCGAATTGACGCCGGCGTCTCGGACGTGCTGACTGACCTAGCGCGACGGCTCGGAGTTCATGACATCGTCGAGGACATCGAGTAAGGCGCGGGCTGAGCGGGGCCAACTAAATGTTGCCGCCTGTTGCTGCGCGTGGGAACTCATTCTCGTCCAGGCTTCTCGGTCGTCGAGTTCGCGCACGGCGCGTGCAAAATCATCAGGAGAATCAACGTTTGCGTAAAGTGCAGCCTCTCCCCCGATTTCACGGAAAATGGGGATCTCACTGACGACAACGGGCGTGCCCAGAGACATCGATTCAACGAGCGGAATCCCGAAGCCCTCATCGCGAGATGCCGTTACCAGCGCAGTGGCAGTGCGGAGCGCTTGGGCGTACTCGCCGTCGGTGCATCCATTGTGAAAAACCAGGCGAGCGTTGGGTGCAAGTGCACTGAGTCGTGCCCTGTCTTTCGTTGAGATTCGGCTCATCAGGTGCAATTCGAAATCCGGGAGAAGCGCCATCGCTCGAACGAGCGTCTCAACGTTCTTGTATGGCATGAACGAGCCCATGTAGACGAGTGTTTTCGACCGCTGACCGAAGTCAAGAACTGGCCCGGCGACCATCGGGTCGGCGGCGTTCGGGACAACGTAGACCGGGCGTTTGGTCAGTCGGTACTTGGCGATCAAGTCGCGAGTTGTCTGCGAAACGGCGACAACTGCATCTGAGCCACGAAGTAGCCAGCGCTGAGGCCACCACGAGAGGTGATAGAGGCGCCACAGCCCGCGCAGAGCGGCGTTGAACTCGCGTGGTGGCGTGGGGTGGCGATAGTAGATGAGGTCGTGAACGGTCAGCACGAGCCGGTAGCGACGGCTAGAGCTTCCCATCGTTTGCATGGGCGAGAACACCACATCGGGCGCGATGCGATTGACTTCGTGAGCGACAAACGGCTCGCGAATACTTGTCGGTGGGCTGATCATGAGCGTGGCGAGGTCGCCAGCAAATGGGATGCGCTCCCGCTGACCCTCCTGCGAAACAAGAATTGTTAGGCTCACGTCGTCTCGCTGGGAGACAAGTCGAGCAAGCTCCGCCGCAAGATTCGCGCTGAATCTGCTGATGCCGTCGTGGTGTTCGACTCGGATATATCGGGCGTCGAACGCGATGTGTCGAGCGTGCTTCACTTTCTACCTCGAGCGGCCAAAAAGTCGGCGATCACTATTGCGGCAAACTCTGGCGCCTCATAGTGCACAAGGTGCCCGACGTTGGGCACGACTTCGAGCCGGGCCTTGGTCAGTCGGGCTGCGAGTTCGCGTTGTTTGGGCAGTGCCGTGATGTCGTCGCGATCCGCGACGATGAGCATCGTGTGCGGCGGCAGTGACGACGCAAATTCGCTGACGTCGTGTTGAACAGAGGCTTTGAATGCTTCGAGCACACTGTCACGATTTGCGAAACTGCTGAAATAGGAATCGTGTTGCCCGTGAATCCAGCGGCGCAGGTCTCGGTCACGCGTTTTTGCCATGGTCGCACTCATGATCCGAACAATGGCGCGGTTGCGAAGAAGGGCCTGACCCGCACGTTCCGGAAGCACCGCCGAAGCTTGGTAGTACAGAACGGCTAACCGGGTCATGATTCCGCGAGGCCCGCGCAGAGCGTTTGCGGCAATCGGGTTGACGAGGATGCATCGGTCTTGCGCCAGCCCCTCATGAAAGGCCGCGGAGACAACAATTGATCCAAACGAGTGCCCGAGCACGGTTGTTCTTTTGTCGGCCCCAACGCAGTGGAGAAACTCCTGCAACCAGAGCGCGTAAGGACGAATACGAGACTCCCCTGCCGGCGCGGGCTGCAGTGCATCGGTATCGCCGAAACCGGGCAGATCCGGAATCACGATTCTCAGATGACGGCCGAGTTTGGCGACAAATGGCTCAAGACCGTGATGATCACCGCGAAACCCATGCACAAGAATGAGATCAATGGGACCTGTTGTCGGGCCGTAGTTCCACCACGCTGTGCCGATTCCGCCCACCGACTCGCGGTGTGCGTGTGTGGGAATCGCATCGAGCTCGCGAGCGAAAAAATCTTTGCCGGGCATTGCCTCAAGCGTAGTGACACTGCTGACGCCTAGAGTGAAGCCCGTGACTGAACTTCACCTCCCCGCGTGGGCACGCCAGCTGGCCGTATTCGATACCGAAACGACGGGCATCGCCCCCGAAACAACTCGCATAGTGCAGGCTCATGTCAGCCTGCTCGACCACACGGGCTCCGTTGTTGAGGGTCGTGATTGGTTGATTGACTGCGGAATCGAGATCCCCGAGCAAGCGACGCGCGTCCACGGCATTACCACGGAGCGAATGCGAGCCGAAGGCGCTCCCGCCGCAGAGAGCATCCAGGAGATCGTCTCGTATCTCGGCGACTTCTTTGCGAACGGCGTTGCTGTCGTGGCGTACAACGCGTCCTATGACTTCACAATTCTCGACCGCGAAGCAAAGCGCTACGCACTGACACCCCTCGATCGACCTCGACCGATTGTCGATCCTCTCGTCATGGATCGACAACTCGACAAGTACCGAAAGGGTGTTCGCAACCTCGTTGCGAATGCCGAACTCTATGGTGTGATTCTCGAGAATGCTCATGATGCCTCGGCTGACGCAATCGCAGCAGGTCGTGTCGCTCAGGCGATAGCGGCAAAGTATTTCGACCAGCTCGATATTCCTGCTCTCGACCTGCATGTTCGACAAGAAGAGTGGGCGCTCGAGCAGGCCGCGAGCTACCGGCGATACCGCGAATCAATCGGTAAGCCGATGTATGACGACAACGACGCGTGGCCGGTCGGCTAATGCAAAAAAAGGAAAAGCCGGCATGTGCCGGCCTTTCTTGTAAAGCTATGTAAGTCTTGAGCAGACTAGGCGCCGAAGCCCTTGAAGCGCTGGTTGAACTTCTCGACGCGTCCGGCCGAGTCCATGATGCGCTGCTTACCCGTGTAGAACGGGTGCGATTCGCTGGAGATTTCAACGTCGATGACCGGGTACTCATTGCCGTCTTCCCACTTCATCATCTTGCTCGAGCTCACGGTCGAGCGAGTCAGGAATGACGTGCCAGATGCGAGGTCGTGGAAAATGACCGGAGCGTACTCGGGGTGGATTTCAGCCTTCATAAGTGATCCTTGTATTCGTAAGAAAGTTCTCGGTTTTTCAAACCGACACGCCAGTTTAGCAGGGAATCAGGTCGAAAATGACCATCGCCTACAGTCGGGCGCGCGCCCAGTAGCGGCCGGCTTCGTGGGACACATCGACCGTCACGCCAAATGCTCGCGTGAGGTTAGCGCTGGTCAGCATGCTCTCGAGAGACCCCTGATCAACGACGCCGCCATTACTCAGGAGCAGTGCGTGAGTAAAGCCGAGGGGAATCTCTTCAACGTGATGGGTAACCATCACGATGGCGGGCGCACTGGCGTTGCTCGCGAATGCACCGAGCATCATCATGACCTCTTCGCGACTACCGAGGTCGAGCCCGGCTACGGGTTCATCCAGAAGCAACAACTCAGGGTCCGTCATGATGGAGCGTGCAATTTGGGCGCGCTTTGTTTCACCCTCGCTGAGAGAACCGAAAGGGCGGTCCGCGACGCCATCGAGTTTCCATTCCGCGAGCACACGCCGGGTTCGGCGCACATCAATGTCTTCAAACGCCTCGCCGCGAGATTCTGCTGCAGCAAATGCAGCCGTGATGACGGCCTGCTCGACCGTTTCCGATGCCGGTATGCGCTTGGCCATGCCAGAGGACGCGAGACCTACTCGCGGGCGCAACCAGTCCGTATCGGCAGAACCAACATCGTCACCGAGCACGACAGCTGTCCCGGAGGTGGGTTTCTCCCAGGCGGCAATCATTTCAAGCAGAGATGTCTTGCCGGCGCCGTTCGGTCCCAGAATCACCCAACGCTGGCTCGAGTCGACCTTCCAAGACACGTCGGAGAGCACAGTAGCGCCGTCTCGAACGAGCGAAACATTGGACAGTTCCAGAACGGTGGTCATGTCTCCATGCTAGTGAGGGACTCGACCATCACGGTTGTCGGCAAGACCCGGCGCATCAGTCCATGATGGTTCTGTGGCACTCACGCAGCTTCCGTACCGGCTCGTCGTTCTCGACGTCGACTCAACTCTGATTGAAAACGAAGTCATTGAATTAATCGCCGCTCGGGCGGGTTCGCTTGACCTCGTCGCCGAGGTGACGGCCCGGGCCATGCGAGGCGAGCTGGATTTCGCGGAGAGCCTGCGCGAGCGCGTTGCCACATTGGCGGGATTACCGGCACACACTCTCGACGACGTTCGAGAAGAGGTGACGGTCACGCGAGGAGTTCCCGAACTCATCGCCGGAGTTCATGCCGTGGGCGGACACGTTGGAGTAGTCAGTGGCGGGTTTCACGAGGTTCTCGATCCGATTGCGGAGTCGCTTGGCTTGGACTTTTGGAAGGCAAACCGCTTCGAGATTGTCGATGATGTTCTCACCGGGCGCGTCCTGGGCGAGATTGTCGATGCCACAGCAAAAGCGGATGCACTCGTGTCGTGGTGCCGCGAACTCGGTCTAGACCTTCAACAGACCGTGGCAATTGGCGACGGTGCGAATGACCTGAAGATGATGGCTATCGCAGGGCTATCGGTCGCCTTTGATGCCAAGCCCATTGTCAACGAGCACGCCGACGTGGCGATTTCTGAACGAGACCTCTCGGTCGTACTCGACCTGATGGGGTTGCGTTAGTGGCCCATCCCGAGGCCGCCGTCGACCGGGATGACCGCACCAGAAATGTAGGACGCATCGTCACTCGCTAACCACACGCAGACCTTGGCGACCTCGCTCGGGCTGGCAAAGCGTCCGGCGGGAATGTTCTTCTTGTATTCGGCTTGCTGTTCTTCGGGAAGAGCGGCCGTCATGTCGGTCTCAATGAATCCCGGAGCCACCACGTTCGCTGTGATGTTGCGGCTTCCCAGCTCGCGCGTCAGCGATCGAGCCATTCCCACGAGGGCACTCTTTGACGCTGAATAATTCACCTGACCGGCAGAACCGTAAAGTCCCACCACGCTCGAAATCAGGATGATCCGGCCGAACTTTGCCTTCAGCATCCCCTTGGCTGCTCGCTTGACCACACGGAAGGAACCACCCAGGTTTGTGTCAATCACGGTGTCAAAATCTTCGTCGGACATGCGCAAGACCAGTGTGTCCCTGGTAATGCCGGCGTTGGCAACAACGACCTCGATGACACCGAGTTTCTCTTCAACTTCAGCAAACGCGCGGTCTAGGCTCTCTCCGTCGTTGACATCGGCGATAACGGTGAGCGCACCTGCAGGCCCTGAACCGCTTCGAGCGGTGACAGCCACGCGGTGACCCGCTGCCAGGAACTCTTCTGCGAGAGAGTATCCGATGCCTCGATTACCTCCGGTAATCAACACGGTGCGAGAGGTCATGTGTGTGGTCTCCTTGACGAAAAGAGGGCCCGCTTTTTCCTTTGGCGGATAATCGGGTCAAGCCTAGCCGTAGGCTTAGTTCACCAATGAAAGTCACGGCACAGCGAGGAGACACACGTGAAGAATCGTGCACAGTCGGTCACGACGCTCGTTGACTCCCCCGCCGCGGACAGAAAACGGCGAATGATTCGCTACAGCGTTGCCATGGGCATTCGCATGGTGTGCATCGTTCTGATGCTATTCGTCAAGGACTGGGCTCTCATTGTTTGTGCACTGGGCGCCATCTTCCTCCCCTACTTCGCCGTCATCTTGGCCAACGTGGTTGCGCCAGCTCGTTCGAAAGCTGTTGAAGGCCCCGGCGGAC
>WLDR01000021.1 GCA_009704705.1 Actinomycetota bacterium
ATTTCGTTCACGTCGATGTTATGGACAACCACTTTGTTCCGAATCTCACGTTTGGCCCGCAAATGGTGCAGCGAATCGTTGACGTGTCTCCAATTCCACTGGATGTTCACCTCATGATTTCGCACGTGAATCGATGGGCGCCGGGATACGCCGAAATGGGTTGCGCATCGGTCACTTTTCACGTGGAAGCGTCGGACGACCCAATTGCACTCGCACGGCAGATACGCAGCATCGGCGCTCGTGTTGGTCTCGCGATCAAGCCCGGAACGCCGGTTGAACCATATCTCGAACTCCTCCCCGAGTTTGATCAGTTTCTCGTCATGACGGTTGAGCCCGGCTTCGGTGGCCAGAAATTCATGGAATCTGTAATGCCCAAACTTCAGGTTCTGAGAGCAGAGGCACGTCGGATCGGTTCTGATGTGTGGCTGCAAGTAGATGGCGGAGTAACCCTCGACACGATTGTCATTGCAGCAGAGAACGGAGCGGATACATTTGTTGCCGGTTCGAGCGTCTATAACGGCACCAATCCCGAGCACGCCATCGCGGGGCTTCGGAGTGCGGTCGCGCATCATCACTAAGCCAGGTATGCATCTGGCACTCGGCGCAGGTGGCAGGCGGCACGTCACCGGCGACACATTCCCGTCACGGTAACCTTGACCAGTGAAGTCTTTTGACAGCCTCTTCGTCGAGTTATCTGAAACGGTCGCGCAGCGTCGAGCGGGGTCTCGCACGGTCGCCGAATTTGATGCCGGCGTGCACACCATTGGCAAAAAGATTGTTGAAGAGGCCGCTGAGGTGTGGATGGCTGCCGAGCACGAAACGCCGGAGCGCACGGCTGAGGAGATTTCGCAGCTGCTCTACCACGTTCAAGTATTGATGTTGGCCCGAGGGCTCACACTTTCCGATGTCAATCGCTTCCTCTAACGAAAGATCCTCATGCTCCGCATAGCAATTCCCAACAAGGGCTCGCTTGCAGAATCTGCGGCCGACATGTTGGCTGAGGCCGGCTACGCCGGTCGTCGCGATCAACGCGATTTGCACGTGATCGATGAGCGCAATGGCGTCGAGTTTTTCTACCTTCGTCCGCGAGACATCGCAACGTATGTTGGCTCCGGAGCCCTCGACGTTGGCATCACCGGTAGAGACTTGCTCTTGGACAGTCAGTCAGAAGCGGTCGAGATTGCAGACCTCAGCTTTGGAGCATCCACATTTCGTTTTGCGGGCCCTGCACAAACGTTCTCGGCACCATCTGACCTCGACGGCAAACGTGTGGCGACCAGCTACCCGGTTCTCGTGGGCAACTTTCTGGCTCGCCACGGTGTCACGGTCAAGCTCATCCCGCTCGACGGCGCAGTCGAGTCCGCGGTTCGATTGGGTGTCGCGGATGCCGTCGCCGATGTGGTGTCAACCGGATCGACGTTGCGCAAGGCAGGTCTTGAGATCTTCGGACCCGTACTCCTCGAATCGACGGCTGTTCTCATTAGTCGCGACGCATCCATCGCGGGCATTCAGACGCTTCAGCGGCGACTCGAAGGGGTTCTGGTCGCGCAGCAGTTCGTTTTGATGGACTACGACTGTCCGCGGGAGATTCTCGATGCAGCGTGTGCCATCGCTCCTGGAATTGAATCACCGACCGTTTCTCCGCTGCACGACCCGAACTGGGTCGCTGTTCGCGTGATGGTTCCTCGAGCAGACCGCAACGATGTCATGGACAAGCTTTACGACTTGGGTGCGCGTGCAATTCTCGTCAGTGCTATTCACGCGGCGCGTCTCTAGGTCCTTGTCACCATGTTGACTTCAGTGATTGAGCAGCCCGCGCACACCGGTTTGTGCGTTCGGGTTATTCCGTGTCTGGACGTGTCTGCTGGTCGGGTGGTCAAGGGCGTCAACTTTGAGAACTTGCGCGATCAGGGCGACCCGGTATCTCTCGCGTCGCGGTACTTTCACGACGGGGCAGATGAACTGACCTTTCTCGATGTTTCTGCAACCGTTGAAGATCGCGAGACGATGTATGACGTCGTGGAGCGAACGGCGGAGCAAGTCTTCATCCCGCTGACTGTCGGCGGGGGAGTGAGGACCGTCGCGGACGTGGCTCGTCTGCTCTCCGCAGGTGCTGACAAAGTCAGTGTGAACAGTGCTGCCGTGACGCGACCCGACCTGCTGCGCGAGATCTCCGATCGCTACGGAAACCAGGTTCTCGTGTTGTCGCTCGACGTCAAGCGCACATCGCGTCACCCAAGTGGCTTTGGAGTAACAAGTCATGGTGGCCGTGTCGAAACTGAACTGGATGCCCGCGAGTGGGCAACGCGCGCGGTATCGCTAGGAGTCGGAGAGCTCTTGGTCAACTCGATTGACGCGGATGGAACTCGCCAAGGGTTTGACTTGGAACTCATTCGGCTAATTCGCGATGCCGTGGATGTGCCGCTCATTGCATCCGGAGGTGCGGGTAGCGTGGGCGACTTTGCGCCCGCGGTGATGAGCGGGGCTGATGCCGTGCTGGCTGCGTCGATTTTTCATTCCGGCGAAGTGTCCATCGCAGCCGTAAAGCAAGACATGGCCGCCCACGGCTTGTCGGTGAGGAATTCATGATCAAAATCGAACCCGATGACGTTCGCTTCGATGACACCGGACTCGTACCAGTGGTAATCCAGGACGATGCGAATGGCGATGTCTTGATGCTCGCGTACATGAACGCCGAAGCTCTCAAGCGCACCGTCACAGAAGGACGAGTTACGTTCTGGTCTCGATCCCGTCAGTCCTATTGGCGCAAGGGCGATACGTCTGGGCACATTCAATTGGTGAAGAGCGTTTTCGTGGACTGCGACGCCGATAGCGTGCTGATTAGAGTCGACCAGGTTGGTGCCGCATGTCACACTGGAAGCCGCTCGTGCTTTGAAACGCATTCTGTGGGAACTGTCGTCGGAGAGCGGGGAGAGCAGTGACCGATACGACGTTCGGGATTCTCGCCCAGCGCGTTCAGTCTGGAGACAAGATCATCCCTGTGGGTCGTGAACTTTTTGCCGACGCAGAGACGCCTCTTGCGCTGTATCGAAAGCTTGCAGACACACGACCGGGAACTTTTCTTTTGGAGTCCGCCGAGCAGGGCGGTATCTGGTCGAGGTTCTCGTTCGTTGGCACTTCCTCGTTTGGGGTATTGACCGAACAAGACGGTGAAGCTCGTTGGATTGACACCGGGCTCTCCGCTGAGCGCGCATTCGCGGGAGACATTCCTCACGGCACTGTTGATGCGCTGGAACGCTTGTATCAGGTCTGGCAGACACCGATTCGCCCCGGATCCCCGCCATTGACCGGTGGGTTTGTCGGTTACATCGGATGGGAGGCTGTGCGCGAACTCGAACACCTGCCCAACGCACCGGCCGTTGACACGAAGACACCGAGTATCGGAATGTCGTTCGCCCGGGACCTGATTTCAATCGATCACAAGTTCGGCACGGTGACGCTGATTGTCAATGTGCTCAACGATGGCGCCGGCGTAGACGAGCTGTGGAACGAAGCTCAGTCTCGGTTGGATGCACTGCAACAAGAATTGGCTGCACCCGCGATTCCGGCTCTTGCCGTCATCGACCTCGAGGCAATCGAATCGCCGCGCCACAGAACTGATCGGGACGCCTTTTTGGCCTCCGTCGCAGCGTCAAAAGACCACATAGTGGCGGGTGATGTTTTTCAGGTAGTCGTGTCCCAACGCTTTGACCTCGACTCCTCTGCGAGTCCTATCGACATCTACCGCGTGTTGCGTAGCCTGAATCCCTCGCCGTATATGTATCTGCTCGCACTCCCGCGCATCGCCGGCGAGGACTATGCGGTGATCGGTTCGTCACCAGAGGCCCTCGTCAAGGTAAGCCGGGGCCGAGTGTTCACTCACCCCATTGCGGGTTCTCGACCACGTGGTGAATCACCCGAAGACGATTTGCGTCTCGAGAACGAACTTCTGGCCGACAACAAGGAGAAGTCAGAGCACCTCATGCTTGTTGACTTGGCTCGAAACGATTTGCTACGTGTGTGCACCCCGGGTTCTGTGGATGTGACCGAATTCATGCGGGTTGAACGCTTTAGTCACATCATGCACATCGTGTCGAGCGTGGAGGGAGACCTCGCTCCAGGAAAGTCGCCCATCGACGTTTTTCGTTCGACCTTCCCCGCGGGAACCTTGAGCGGTGCACCGAAGCCGCGAGCCCTCGAAATCATTGATTCACTTGAACCCGTTCGACGAGGCGTTTACGGCGGAGTAGTTGGCTACATCGCCCCCTCGGGAGACGCCGACCTCGCCATTGCCATCCGTACCGTCACGTTGATCGACGGCGTGGCGCACGTTCAAGCTGGTGCCGGGCTGGTTGCAGATTCCGATCCAGAATCTGAGTACCGCGAGACAGAGCACAAGGCGGCCGCGCCGTTGCGCGCTGTTTCCATAGCCAACCACCTCAAGCACCTGTGATGCGCCGCGCCAAGTCTCTTGCCATTTTGGGCATCCTGATGGGCACAGGACTTTCTCTCGTAGGTTGGTCCCAGGAGTGGTTCACCTTTGAAATCACTGAAGTAGCCGGTTCAGGGTCGGTAGTTGTCTCTGGGATTGATGCCGCTGGAGCAGTTTCGGCCATATCGCTTGGCCTCTTCGCCACGGTCGCTGTTCTTGGTCTCGCGCAGAGCTTTTGGCGCGCCATCTTTCTTCTGGTATCTCTTGCACTCAGTGTCGTGGGCGCAGCGATGGTCGTCGAGGCAATCAACAGTCCCGTCGCGTCATCTGTCGGCTCGCTCAGTTTGGCTAGTGGAGTTGCCAACGAAGAGACTCTGAATGCGCTTGTGACTTCGGAACAGTCGAGTGCATGGCCAATCATTGCCATTGTCGGATTCTGCTGTGTCGTGGTTTCGTCGCTATGGGGACTTCTCACGATGCGATCCTGGCCACGAGCATCAGGACGCTTCAGCAGGCCGGAAACTCTTCAAAGTCAAAATCGTCAGGCGACAGACGCATATGCCCAAGACGAGGCGTGGGACTCTTTCACGCAGGGCGGCGACCCGACACGCACCGATTAGAATGAACAAGTACTTTCACGTGTATTCAAGGAGATTTTCGATGAGCAACGAAATTGAAGAACCAGGCGAAGGCAACTCTCCCGCTGCATGGACTGCAATTGTGATCATGATCATCGCAGTTTCCTTGGGGACTCTGTTTTTCTGGCTTGACCAGCCGCTTCTTGTCGTCGCGTCGGTCGGTCTGCTGGTTGTGGGTCTGCTGGTCGGCTGGATTATGGCAAAGGCGGGTTACGGCGTGCGTGGACCGAAATACACTCCCAAGGCTCACCAGTAGGTGCTCGACGACCTCACGGCTGGATCCGTCGCAGACGCCGCGAAACGTGAAGCCAGTCTTTCTCTTGCTGAAGTGGGGCGGCTCGTCGAGCTTGCGAGTCCGCCTCGTGATGCGCGCACAGCCCTCCAACGGGGTCCGCACGTCAAGGTCATCGCTGAAGTAAAGAGGGCGAGTCCGTCTCGAGGTGATTTGGCGGAGATTTCTGATCCCGCTCACCTCGCGTCTCTCTATCAGGCTGGCGGGGCATCCGCAATCAGCGTGCTGACAGAGGAGCGAAAGTTCAAGGGGAGCTTGGACGATTTGCGGGCTGTTCGAGCACAGGTCTCTGTTCCGGTTCTGCGTAAAGATTTCATTGCTACGCCCTATCAAGTGCTCGAAGCTCGGGCTGCGGGTGCCGATCTCGTATTGCTGATCGTGGCCGCGCTCGAACCGCGTGTCTTGACGTCACTGCATGAGCTCAGCACGGAGCTTGGAATGGCCGTACTGGTAGAAACACACTCGCGTGATGAGGTCCAATTCGCTGTGGACCTCGGTGCCGACATCATTGGCGTGAATGCTCGGGACCTGTCGACCTTTGAGCTCGACCGGGAACTCTTCGGCCGAGTCGTTGACCACATTCCGAGCTCGACTATTCGCATTGCCGAGTCGGCAGTTCGGGGAGTCGAGGACGTCGTTCACTACCGCGACGCTGGTGCGGATGTTGTTCTGGTTGGCGAGGCTTTAGTAACGAGCGACCCCGTCGCCACACTGGCAAGCTTTCTGGAGGTTTCATAAATGTTGCGCGATGAACAAGGCCCATACTTTGGCGAGTTTGGTGGCCGATTCGTTCCAGAGTCGTTGATAGCTGCCCTTGATGAGTTGTCACTCGCCTATGACGCCTGCAAAATCGATCCTGGCTTCCAGGCAGAGCTCATGGACCTGCACCGCACGTACACCGGCCGTCCGTCGATCATCACCGAAGTGCCTCGGTTTGCGGCCCACGCCGGCAATGCCCGGATTCTTCTGAAACGTGAAGACCTCAACCACACCGGCAGTCACAAGATCAACAATGTTCTTGGTCAAGCTCTGGTGGCTCGCCGAATCGGCAAGACCCGTCTCATTGCCGAGACGGGTGCTGGCCAGCACGGAGTGGCCACCGCAACGGCTGCAGCTTTGTTTGGCATGGAGTGCGTCGTCTACATGGGTGAAGTCGACACCGTGCGCCAAGCACTCAACGTTGCTCGCATGCGTTTGCTCGGTGCCGAAGTCATTCCCGTGACGACCGGATCTCGAACGTTGAAGGATGCCATCAATGAAGCACTGCGCGACTGGGTGGCCAACGTCGACAACACGCACTACCTTCTCGGCACGGTCGCAGGCCCACACCCATTCCCATACATGGTGCGTGATTTTCACAAAATCATTGGTGAGGAGTCGCGCGAGCAAGTTCTCGAAATGACGGGCGCCCTTCCCGACGCCGTCGTTGCCTGCGTCGGCGGTGGCTCGAATGCCATCGGAATGTTCCACGCGTTCCTCGATGACCCATCCGTTCGTCTCATCGGCTACGAAGCGGCTGGCCGCGGAGTCGACACTCCAGAGCACGCAGCCACGATCACGAAGGGACGCCCAGGCGTTCTACACGGTGCTCGTTCGTACATGCTGCAAGACGAAGACGGACAAACACTCGAGTCGCATTCGATTTCTGCAGGTCTCGATTACCCCGGGGTGGGCCCCGAACACTCGTGGCTCAACGATTTGGGTCGCGCCGAGTATCGCCCTGTCACAGACGACGAGGCCATGCACGCCATGAGGTTGCTGTCGCGAACCGAGGGCATCATTCCCGCCATTGAGACCGCACACGCTCTCGCAGGCGCGCTCGAACTCGGCAAGGAACTCGGACCCGAGTCGGTCATCCTGATTAACCTCAGTGGCCGTGGCGATAAAGACATGGAGACTGCGGGCAAGTATTTCGACCTTTTTGATGGAGTTGAATCATGAGTTCTCGTGTAGAGGCAACTTTGGATGCATGCCGGACCGAAGGACGTGGTGCGCTCGTCGGCTACCTCCCGCTGGGGTTTCCCTCCATTGACGAGAGCATCGAAGCTGCCGTCGCATTGGTCGAAAACGGTGCGGACATTCTCGAACTTGGATTGCCCTATTCCGACCCGGTTATGGACGGTCTCGTAATTCAACAAGCGACCGAAAAGGCTCTCGCAAACGGATTTCGACTGCGCGATGCGTTCGGCGCAGTCAAGGAAATTACGGATCGCGTTTCCGCTCCCGTTCTCGTCATGACGTACTGGAATCCAGTCGTTCAGTATGGCGTCGAAAAGTTTGCTCGTGACCTCAAGCAAGCTGGGGGAGCGGGCCTCATTACTCCCGACCTCATTCCCGACGAAGCTCAACAGTGGATTGACGCGAGCGACAAACACGATCTTGACCGTGTCTTCTTGGCGGCGCCGTCGTCGACTGACACACGACTCGCCGAGACCATCCGCGTCAGTCGCGGGTTCGTCTACGCCGTATCGACAATGGGCATCACGGGTGCGCGGGCCGATGTAGACACCGCGGCCCATAATCTCGTTTCTCGACTTCGAAATGCCGGAGCAAAGCACGTTGGTGTCGGTGTGGGGATTTCAACGCGAGAGCAAGTCGTTGAAGTTCTTGATTATGCCGAAGGGGCAATTGTTGGCTCCGCGATTGTATCCGCGCTCGGCGATAGTGGCGTTTCCGGCGTCGCATCCATCGCCGCTCGACTCTCCGGTCGTTCAGAGGTCCAAGGCGTGGCTCGTCACACTTAGACTTTCTTCAATCCCGTTACCGATTTGTCGACGCAAAGGCCCTCACAGTGTTGAACCTCCTCACACACCTCCACGCGAGCATTCCAAGTCCCACGTGGAGCTATTTTGATCTCGGTCCACTGCGGATACACGCATATGCACTCTGTATCTTGCTTGGCATCGTTGTTGCAACGGTCTGGACGAATCGTCGACTCGTGGCCAGGGGAGCCGAAAACTGGATCGTGCTCGACGTCATTCTTTTTGCGATCCCGATCGGCATCGTTGGTGCACGCATTTATCACGTTCTCACACACCCAGGTGACTACTTTTACGAAGGTGCCGACTTGTGGCGCACTCTTTACATTTGGGAGGGCGGCAATGCCATCTTCGGTTCTTTGCTTGGCGGTGCGGTAGGAGCCCTAATCGGGGCACGCTTCGCCGGGCTGAAGTTCTGGTCTTTTGCTGACGCTGTCGCGCCAGGTCTCCTAGTCGCACAGGCATTAGGTCGCCTGGGCAACTGGTTCAACAACGAGCTTTTCGGACTTCCCACGACACTTCCGTGGGGGCTCGAGATTCAACCGAGCAACCCGGCGTTTCCCGTTGGCCTTCCCGCCGGCACTCTATTCCACCCGACATTCCTGTACGAGATGATCTGGAACCTTCTCGGTGTCGTCGCAATCGTTGTCCTGGAGCGCAGATTGTCACTGCGTTGGGGTCGAGCCTTTGGCCTTTACCTCATTTGGTACGGCGTTGGTCGCTCCATTTTTGAAACGATTCGCATCGACCCGAGTGGAACCCTGTTTGGCGTTCGCACAAATGTTTGGGGTGCATTGATCGCTGTCCTCATTGGCATCATCATCATTGTTGTTCAAGGTCGTCGCCACCCCGGCGCGGAGGAGTCGGTTTACCTTGCCGGTCGTTCACCCGCTGAGCGCAAGGATTCGAAGCCGCTAGACTCTAAGCGCGCAACAGAATCTAACGGCAAGGGTGCCACTGTTGCTCGCAAGGTCAAGTCGGAGAAGTCGGCCACAAGCCGTTTGAAGAAGTAGTCCTCTCGTTTGACTGGCGCCGCACTACCGGTACTGCGGACTTAACGAATAAGAACACGCGTTCGATTCCTCGTCTGGGCCACCGTCGTCCCTCTATAAAGAGCAGCCATCTGGAGGGTTACATGTCTTTAGCACAACCGCACCAGCGGTTCAGTCTGATGCCGTCTGCAGCGGGACTCTACAACCCCGCAGAAGAAAAGGACTCGTGCGGCTTTGCCATGGTTGCAACGCTGCGCGGGAGCGCAGGACACGACATTATCGAGGTTGCTCTCAACTCATTGAGGAATCTGGAACACCGAGGTGCGGTTGGTTCGGATGCGGGAACCGGTGATGGCGCTGGAATCATGACTCAGGTTCCTGACGAGTTTCTCCGCGCAGTGACCGATTTCGATCTTCCACAGCTTGGTCACTACGCGGTCGGGAATGTCTTCCTACCGCGAGACGACACCGTGCGTGAGACTGTAAAGAGCGCAATTGCGTCGATTATTCACTCCGAGGGACTTGAGCTGATTGGATGGCGCACCGTTCCGACAGCGCCCGACGTGCTCGGTGACCTTGCGCGTGAAGCAATGCCGGCCATTGAGCAAGTCTTTATGGCGGCACCTGACAGCACGTTGGCTGGCATCGATTTGGATCGGCGCGCTTTCCGCGTGCGCAAGCGAGCCGAACGAGAAGTCGAGGCGTACTTTCCTTCGCTGTCGGCTCGCACCTTGGTCTACAAGGGAATGGTCACGACGCTCCAGCTCGAGCCGTTTTTTCCTGACCTCAGCGATGCCCGGTTTGCGTCGACCCTTGCCTTGGTTCACTCGCGGTACTCCACCAACACGTTTCCTTCGTGGCCCCTGGCACACCCGTTCCGCTTCATCGCTCACAATGGTGAAATAAACACGGTTCAGGGCAACCGAAACTGGATGCGCGCCCGCCAGTCACAGCTGGAATCGGACATCCTTGGCAACATCGCGGATGTTCTGCCTATTTGCACCCCGGGAGCCAGCGATTCCGCGTCGTTCGACGAGGTTGTCGAATTGCTCAACCTCGGTGGCAGATCATTGCCTCACGCAATCATGATGATGGTTCCAGAAGCGTGGGAGAACCAGCCAGACATGGAACCTGCTCGTCGTTCCTTTTATGAGTTCCACTCGGCTCTCATGGAACCTTGGGATGGCCCGGCCGCGATTGCCTTCACCGATGGCGCATTGGTCGGTGCGACTCTGGACAGAAACGGTCTTCGGCCCGGTCGCTATCAGGTGACCAATGACGGTCTTATTGTGGTCGCGTCGGAAATTGGTGTCCACGAGGTCGACCCTGCCACTGTTGTTTCAAAGGGCAGGCTTCAGCCAGGCAAAATGTTCTTGGTCGACACGGTCGCCGGTCGCATCATTTCTGATGATGAGATCAAGGACGAGCTGTCGCAACTGAATCCATGGGCTGACTGGCTG
This sequence comes from Actinomycetota bacterium, assembly GCA_009704705.1. GTDB lineage: Bacteria > Actinomycetota > Actinomycetes > Actinomycetales > Microbacteriaceae > RFQD01. Next base: position 10,574 of record WLDR01000021.1, read on the forward strand.
TCCGAGGGTCAATACGACTTTGCTGATTTGCCACCTCGCGAACACATCGTGCACACACCTGAATCCGTACGACGGCGCCAGCGCACTTTCGGATACACGCAAGAGGATCTTCGAATCATGCTGGCGCCCATGGCGCGAACAGGCCAAGAACCTTTGGGGGCAATGGGTTCTGACACGCCAATTGCGATTCTGAGCGAGAAGCCACGACTTCTTTTCGACTACTTTGTTCAGCAATTTGCTCAGGTGACGAACCCTCCTCTCGATGCGATTCGAGAAGAAGTAGTAACGAGCCTGCAGGCAGGACTCGGACCCGAGCTGAACCTGCTCGACGCTTCCCCGGCTCACGTGCACCAGGTCAACGTTGAATTTCCCGTTATTGGTAACGTCGAGCTGGCAAAGATCGACCATCTCACTGACGCCAACGGCAACCGTGAGACGATCACTCTGAGCTGCCTCTATCGCGTCGACAGTGGGCCGCAGGCGATGGAGTCGAAAATTCGTGAGCTCTGTCAGGCCGCTGAAGAGGCGGTCGAACGCGGTGTGAGTTTTATCGTGTTGAGCGACCGCAATTCGAACCGCGATCTTGCCCCAATTCCGTCATTGCTTTCATTGTCTGCTGTTCACCACCACCTCATCCGATGTGAGACACGCATGCGCGTAGGCATTGTGGTTGAAGCCGGTGACGTGCGCGAGGTTCACCACATGGCGATGCTCATCGGTTTTGGTGCACCCGCGGTAAACCCCTATCTCGCCGTCGAGTCAGCCGAGAACCTGGTTCGAACCGGTTACATCACCGAGGTGTCCGCCACAAAAGCGGGGGCAAACGTCGTCAAGGCACTGGGTAAGGGCCTGCTCAAGATCATGTCCAAGATGGGAATCTCGACGGTTGCGTCGTACCGTGGTGCTCAGACTTTCGAGGCGATTGGTCTTTCGCAGGACTTCGTCGACGAGTACTTCACCGGAACCCTGAGCAAGCTTGGCGGAGTCGGAATCGAAACGATCGCTGAGGAGAACCGCCAGCGTCACGTGAGCGCGTATCCGCTCGATGGCATTCCGGGCAACCCGCACGAGACGCTTGAGGTCGGCGGGGAGTTCCAGTGGCGTCGTGACGGTGCCCCGCACCTGTTCAACCCGGAGACCGTCTTCAAGCTGCAGCATTCCACTCGCACTCGTCGCTACGACATTTTCCGCGAGTACACCAAGTTGGTGGATGACCAAGCTGAACACTTGATGACGATTCGTGGGTTGTTCTCACTCGACGAGAACGATCGCGCCCCCATTCCCGTGAGCGAAGTGGAGTCTGTTGCCTCCATCGTGAAGCGATTCTCTACGGGTGCCATGAGTTACGGGTCCATCTCGCAAGAAGCACACGAAACACTTGCCATTGCAATGAATCAAATCGGAGCCAAAAGCAACACTGGTGAGGGTGGCGAGGATCTCGAACGGCTGCTTGATCCCCGTCTACGCAGTGCGATCAAGCAGGTTGCTTCCGGCCGCTTTGGCGTCACAAGCATGTATCTCAGTAATGCCGATGACCTTCAGATCAAGATGGCCCAGGGAGCAAAGCCGGGTGAGGGCGGACAACTCCCTCCCAACAAGGTCTATCCTGCGATTGCTCGAACGCGTCACGCGACCGCGGGTGTTGGACTCATCTCTCCACCGCCACACCACGACATCTATTCCATCGAAGACTTGAAGCAGCTGATTTTTGACCTCAAACGGTCCAATCCATCGGCACGTGTTCACGTCAAGCTCGTGAGCCAGAACGGCATTGGTGCTGTCGCCGCCGGCGTTTCGAAAGCACTGGCGGACGTGATTCTCATCTCGGGGCACGACGGCGGAACGGGTGCGAGTCCACTCAACTCGCTCAAGCATGCGGGCACCCCGTGGGAGCTCGGCCTGGCTGAAGCGCAGCAAACACTCATGCTCAACGGCATGCGCGATCGAGTCGTGGTTCAGGTAGACGGGCAACTCAAGACGGGTCGAGACGTCATCATCGCGGCACTACTCGGTGGTGAAGAGTTTGGGTTTGCTACGGCTCCGCTCGTTGTATCCGGTTGCATCATGATGCGCGTCTGTCACCTCGATACGTGTCCGGTTGGTGTTGCCACACAAAACCCGGAGCTGCGAGCTCGCTTCAGCGGAAAGCCGGAGTTTGTCGTGAACTTCTTTGAGTTCATCGCAGAAGAGGTTCGTGAGTACCTCGCAGCTCTCGGTTTCCGAACACTGGATGAGGCAATCGGTCGTTCTGACCTGCTGAACGTTCGTCGTGCCGTTGAGCATTGGAAAGCTGATGGGCTCAACCTCGAACCCATTCTGGTCGGGCCAGAGTTTTCTGCCGATGAACCGCGCAAGCACGGACGCAGTCAAGGCCACGAGCTGGAAAAGCACTTCGACGTTGAACTCATCAACCTCTCGCGGGAGAGCCTGGAGAGCGGGCGTGCCGTTGCCATCGACATGCCCATTCGCAATACCGAGCGAGCAGTCGGAACGATGCTGGGACACGAACTCACAAAGCGTCATGGGGTGAATGGGCTGCCCGACGGCACAATCGACATCACGCTTCGAGGGGCAGCGGGCCAGTCATTCGGCGCCTTCGTGCCCCGGGGAATCACGTTGCGACTCATCGGTGACGCAAATGACTACGTCGGCAAGGGCCTGTCTGGTGGTCACATTGTGGTTCGTCCGAGCGAGGCGTCAACATTCGCTCCCGAAGAAAACGTTGTCGCAGGAAACGTCATTGGTTACGGAGCAACTTCGGGGCACCTGTTTGTGAGCGGCATCGTGGGCGAACGATTCTTCGTTCGAAACTCCGGAGCAACTGGCGTCGTCGAAGGAGTGGGAGACCACGCCCTTGAGTACATGACCGGCGGACTCGCCATGATTCTGGGCAAGACCGGCCGCAACTTCGGCGCTGGCATGAGCGGAGGAGTTGCGTACGTTTACGAACTTGAAGAATCGCGTGTCAATTCCGATGCACTCAAGACGGGTGAGCTACAGCTCATTGGTCTCGATGAGACAGATGTGCAGATTGTTTCTGATTTGCTCGTTCGTCACGCATCCGAAGCAGGCTCGCCGCTGGCTCAACGCTTGCTCGACGGGGGAGTCGCAACCTTTGCAAAATTCACCAAGGTCTTGCCGCGGGACTACGCGGCAGTTCTCTCGCTTCGCCAAGAAGCCATCGACGAGGGAATTGATCCTGACGGTGAAATCACGTGGCGCAAGATTTTGGAGGTAACCGGTGGCTGATCCAAAGGGCTTTCTGAACACGCGCGACCGCGAGACACAGCCCCGTCGTCCGGTCGAGCTTCGCTTGATGGACTGGAACGAGGTCTATGAGCGCACGGATGCTGGCGTCGTCAAGAGACAGGCCGGGCGATGCATGGATTGTGGCGTTCCGTTCTGCCATCAGGGATGTCCACTGGGCAACTTGATTCCTGAATGGAACGATCTCACCTGGCGAGGAGACCTCAAGGGTGCAATTGAGCGCTTGCATGCAACAAACAACTTCCCTGAGTTCACGGGGCGCTTGTGTCCAGCGCCGTGCGAATCGGCCTGTGTCTTAGCCATCAACCAGCCCGCCGTCACAATCAAGCAGGTCGAGGTTTCGATTATTGATGATGCGTTCGATGCCGGTCTCGTGACTCCGGTCATTCCCACGCGAATGACCGAGAAGACGGTCGCCGTGATCGGAAGCGGGCCGGCAGGCTTGGCGGCGGCACAACAACTCACCCGCGCCGGTCACACCGTGGCGGTCTATGAACGTGACGATCGCATTGGTGGTCTGCTTCGATACGGAATCCCAGATTTCAAGATGGAAAAGTCGCAGCTTGACCGTCGTCTCGAGCAAATGTCAGCCGAGGGAACGATTTTTCGCACGGGAGTGAACATTGGCACTGACATCACGTGGGAGCAACTTTACGAACGCTACGACGCTGTTGTGATTGCGACCGGTGCTGTTGTGCCGCGTGATCTGAACATTCCGGGGCGTGACCTCAAGGGCGTTCATTTTGCGATGGACTACCTCGTACCAGCCAACAAGGCAGTAGCCGGAGATGCCGTTGACATCATTGATGCCAAAGACAAGCACGTCGTGATTCTCGGCGGCGGTGACACCGGTGCCGATTGCCTCGGTACAGCGCATCGCCACGGTGCTGCATCCGTCACCACGTTGGCAATCGGAACACAGCCACCTTCCGAGCGTCCGGAGAGCCAACCCTGGCCAACGATGCCCAACCTTTTCGAGGTCGCCAGTGCGCATGAAGAGGGCGGTGAACGGGTGTACTTGTCGTCGACCGTTGAGTTCGTCAACGACGGCAATGGCAATGTTTCGGGGATCCGCGTCGCGGAGACGGAGTATCTCGACGGTAAGCGTGTTCCGAAATCTGGAACGGAACGAGTCATTCCGGCCGATCTCGTGTTGCTTGCTCTGGGCTTCACCGGTCCTGAAACTTCGCTCATCACGACGTCGTACGAGACGGGTGTGGATGATCGCGGCAACGTGGCACGTTCTCACTCGTTTGAGACCGCGCGACCGGGCGTCTTTGTTGCCGGAGATGCCGGCAGGGGACAGTCCCTCATCGTGTGGGCTATCGCAGAGGGTCGATCAGTTGCCGCTGAAGTAGACCGCTACCTGCAAGGAGTCACGTCGTTGCCTGCGCCGGTCGGTGCTCACGACCGTCCGCTGTCGTAGTCTTACCAGCGAGCATCCCTCCCGCTCCAAAGAAGAAAAGTTCCCTCCCTCCTCGCCCGGCATCCGCCGGGTGCACATCATCAATGAGAGACACACAACATGAGACGCGCCAAAATCGTCGCCACACTGGGGCCGGCAACTGCCAGCTACGAGAACATCAAGAGCATCATTGAAGCTGGTGTCAACGTGTGTCGAATGAACCTCAGTCATGGTTCGTACGACGTTCACGAAGAGGTTTACCGCAATGTGCGCCAGGCGGCGGCCGACCTTGGTCAACCGGTGGCCGTGCTTGTAGACCTTCAAGGACCGAAGATTCGACTCGGCAAGTTCGAGGGTGGACCCTACGACTTGGCTGAGGGTGATGTCCTGACGATCACGATTGACGACATCATCGGCACAAAGGAGCTCAGCTCGACGACGTACAAGGGTCTCCCCGGCGACGTCAAGCCAGGTGACCCGCTGCTCATCGACGATGGCAAAGTGGGGCTTCGAGTAACCGCGACCGACGCA
>WLDR01000022.1 GCA_009704705.1 Actinomycetota bacterium
CGAAATGGCACTGCTTCCCTACGCTGGCGCCGGACGCTAAGGAGAAGCACCATGTCGAAACTCATTCTGACGAACGAGGTCTCAGGCCTCGGTTCCGCTGGCGACGTCGTTGAAGTAAAGAACGGATACGCGCGCAACTACCTCATCCCTCAGGGCTTCGCTGTCGCGTGGTCGCGTGGAGGCGAGAAGCAGGTTGACCAGATTCGCGCCGCTCGCGCGGCTCGTGCACTGGCCACACTCGAGGAGGCTCAGTCACTCAAGTCGAAGCTCGAATCGGCCAAGGTTAAGCTGGCCGTCAAGGTTGGCCGCGACGGTCGCCTCTTCGGCTCAGTCAAGACCGACCACATCGCGACGGCTGTTGCCGCCGCCGGGCTGGGCGACATTGACAAGCGCAAGATCGAAATCGTGTCTCCCATCAAGTTCACGGGCGACCACGAGGCGACCGTTCGTCTGCGTGACGACGTTGTCGCAACGATTACCCTTCAGGTTGTAGCCGCGAAGTAATTCGCACGCGACAACGCTGTGAGAACGGCCCTCGAGTAATCGGGGGCCTTTTTCGTTGTGGGACACGTGATGGACGACAGTTTTCCTCATAATTCGGGATGCCGGACCTCCGATTTCGATCACACAGGGTGGGTTTTCTATACACAGGAAGCCGATTGGGCTTCAACGTTAAACACAGAGTTGAGACTCCGGCCTATACACAGGTTGGGGACCTAAAAAAGCCTGATGAATGGCAATAAAGCGAGAAAAACTCTCCCCGTGTCCACATGTTCGTCCACAGGTTATGAACAACAGAAGCGATTTCTACGGCGAGTCATGCACATGGTTATCCACAGGCTTGTTTGTCTTGTTCGGGGCTGATTCCTAGTGTGAGCACGGGGCGTTCCCTGTCATGTCGGCGGGTGGACTCAAACTAATCCCTGTTGACGTAATCCAAGGAGCCATCGTGTCCATCGCACATCTCCCGCCGCCGCCTGATTCGAAGGGCGCCATGCCCGGCGAGCGCGTTCCCCCACACGACGCCATGGCCGAGCAGAGCACCTTGGGTGGAATGCTGTTGAGCAAAGACGCCGTTGCCGATGTTGTCGAAGTGGTTCGTGGCGCTGACTTCTACGTGCCGAAGCATGAAGTGATTTTCGACGCAATCCTGAACCTCTACGCGCATGGCGAGCCAACGGATGCCATCACCGTCACCGATGAATTGACAAAGACCGGCCTACTGGTGCGCGCCGGCGGCGCCGAATACCTGCACACGCTGACGGCCATGGTGCCGACGGCGGCAAACGCGGGTTACTACGCGAGCATCGTCTCCGAGCGCGCTCTGTTGCGCCGACTCGTCGATGCGGGAACCAAGATCGTGCAGATGGGATACGCGGGCGAGGGCGAACCGCAGGACTTGGTGAACACGGCACAAGCCGAGATTTATGCCGTAACCGGATCAGCCGATGTCGAGGATTACGTTCCCCTGACAACGGCTGTTGACTCCGCGATCGAAGAAATCGAAACGGCCCGTCATCGCGACGGCAGCATGATTGGCGTTCCGACCGGGTTTCGTGATTTGGATGAGCTCACGAACGGGTTGCACCCGGGGCAACTCATCATCATCGCCGCTCGTCCGGCATTGGGTAAGTCGACGTTGGCACTCGACCTGGCACGTCACGCGAGCGTTCGTTACAACCAGCCGACGATCTTTTTCTCGCTTGAAATGGGCAAGAGCGAGATTGCGATGCGCCTGTTGTCTGCAGAGTCTTCTGTTCCCCTTCAGAACATGCGCAAGGGCACCGTCGCGAATAACGATTGGACGGCCATCGCGGCCACACGCGGACGCATTTCGGAAGCACCGTTGTTCATCGATGACAGTCCCAACATGACGCTTGTTGAGATTCGTGCCAAGTGTCGGCGTCTCAAGCAACGTGTTGGGCTCAAGCTCGTCGTCATCGACTATCTGCAACTCATGACGAGCGGTCGCCGGGTCGAAAATCGCCAGCAAGAGGTGAGCGAGTTCTCGCGCGCACTCAAGCTTCTCGCCAAAGAGCTCCAGGTTCCCGTTGTGGCTCTGTCGCAGCTAAACCGTGGCCCTGAACAGCGTTCGGACAAGATGCCCGCATTGTCTGACTTACGTGAGTCTGGTTCGCTCGAGCAGGACGCCGACATGGTCATCCTCCTGCACCGAGAGGGCGCCTATGACCGTGACCACCCGCGGGCGGGCGAGGCCGACCTTATTGTCGCGAAGCACCGGAATGGTCCGACGAGCACCATTGTGGTGGGCTTCACTGGGCACCTGTCTCGCTTCAACGACTTAGCCGTGAGTGAGCGCGCGTAGAGTGAAGGCGTGAAAACTGAAGAATCACGTGCGTCCACGCGCAAGCTGGGCGTGGCTCTGATCCTGTGGGCGTTGCCCGCAGCCGTGTCCGGCATTTTCATTACGTTCTCGGTTGATCACGGTCCTGAAGTTGGCATGGTCGGCCTGGCGATTCTTGCGCTAGGAACGGCTTTCGCCCGCGGCTGGGCACTGTGGTCGATTGTTCACCTTGGGGCCACGTGGCGTTTTGCCAACGGATTGGCTGCGTCGGGGTCGACCGTCGTTGGCATCGTCGCGCTTGTCGCACTGACGCAATCATTTGGTTTGGGATTGCTTGTAGTGCTTATTGCCTCGTGGGCAGTTTTTCTCACCGTGTGTGATGCTGTCATGGCCTTTCGCATTCGGCACGTCCAATTGTCTCGAGACCTTGGCGTGCTCGCCATCGCCAGTGGAGCTCTCGCCACAATTGAGATCGTCTTTCCCCTTTCGAGCGTTTACGCTGTGGGCATTCTCGGGGCGTATGGCGTGATTGTCGCTGTGTACCTCGCCATCGCGGGCGTGTCACTGAGGTTTGATTCGTCTGCACACATCGCATCGAAAGAAAGCAGCACACCATGAGCACCCCGTCGCGCCGAGACCGGCTTCGTCCGCTCGAACTTCTCGGAATCTCCTCCGTCATTGCGATCTTCACGGGTGCGATTGTGCTCATGTCAACCCGCGTTGCCGCGCAAGCACTGATCTGGGCGGGCGTCGCATTTATCGTTAGCCTCGTTGCGATTGCGATGTTCGTTCTTGCACTCAAGCCAAAACAAGACGAACTCAATGACATCGAGGATCTTGACTCGCACCGGTAGCTAGCCCGACAAGCGCAGCACCCGCTGGCTGGGGTGGCAGCTAGTCGATATATCCGACGAGAGCGTCGGCGAGCCCGGCATAGTGAGCGGGGCTCAGAGCTGTCAGCCGAGTCTTTGCGTCGTCCGAAATGTCGAGTGTGTCAATGAAGTCCCGCATGCCCTGAGCAGAGAGCTTCTTACCCCGTGTCATTTCTTTGAGCAGCGCGTACGGGTCGCTAATGGATGAGCGCCCGGCAGCGACCTCTGCACGAATCACCGTCTGGATCGCCTCGCCGAGAACCTCCCAGTTGGCATCGAGATCACGCGCGAGAACATCCACATCGAGGTCAATCTCGCCAAGCCCACGACGGATGTTGTCGAGTGCGAGAAGTGAGTGTCCGAGAGCAACTCCGATGTTTCGCTGGGTTGTGGAATCCGTGAGGTCCCGTTGCAGCCTGCTTGTGACCAGCGTGCTCGAGAGTGAGTCGAGTAACGCGCTCGACAACTCGAGATTCGCCTCGGCGTTTTCGAATCGAATCGGGTTGATTTTGTGAGGCATCGTTGATGAGCCCGTGGCGCCGGCTTGGGGAATTTGACGAAAGTAACCCAACGAGATGTAGGTCCAGATGTCGGTTGCGAGATTGTGCACAATGCGGTTCCCGTGCGCGATGGCGGAATAGAGCTCAGCTTGCCAGTCGTGCGATTCAATCTGGGTGGTGAGCGGGTTCCAGGTCAGGCCGAGGCCTTCGACGAAATCGCGAGAAATGCTGGGCCAGTCAACTGACGAATCTGCCGCGACGTGCGCGCTGAATGTTCCCGTGGCTCCGCTGAATTTTCCGAGATAGTCGGTCGCGGCAACCTGTTTGCGGATGCGCTGCAAGCGGTACACGAAGACGGCGAGTTCCTTGCCCATGGTTGACGGGGTGGCCGGCTGACCGTGCGTGCGACACAACATCGGCACCGCGCGGTGTTCAATCGCAAGAGACCGAAGCTCGGCAATCACGGCATCCAGCGCAGGAAGCCAAATGGTTGTGACGGCATCCCGTACCGTCATGGCGTAGGCAAGGTTGTTGATGTCTTCGCTCGTGCAGGCGAAGTGTGTCAGCTCACTGATGTGATCAAGCCCGAGTTTGTGAAGCTGGCCGCGAACGAGGTACTCGACCGCCTTAACATCGTGCCGTGTGGTCGCCTCGAGGGCGGCGAGCTCATCGATTTCTGGCTGACCGAAATCACGGGCAAACGAGCGAAGGGCGGCGCTGTCCTTTGCGCTCAAGGGACTGGAGCCGAACATCCCGCGCTGTGTGAGCGCGATGAGCCACTCGACCTCGACGTGCACTCGAGCGCGATTAAGTCCGGCCTCGGACAGGTATTCACCGAGCGACGATACGGTCGCGTGATAGCGACCATCGAGTGGACTCAAGACCTGCACGGGAAGCACCATGGTTCTATTCTCCCAAACGGGCAGTCATCCACAGCGCACATTGCGTGAGCAAATACACAGCGGCACTCCGGCTCATTTCGGCAGGGTTAGAGAGCTCGCATCGTGTCCTCATGTCAAACGACGACCCGTGGGCGAGTGCGCACACCGCGCTGAGCATGCGCTCCCGAGTTATTGCACTTGCCCTCGACTGGGACGAAATCGTGCGCGCGATCGGGGCCTTGGCTCGACACGAGGGTAGCGGCGTGAGGTGGCAATCCCGAGCCGCGACTTACGCTGAGGCGAACGCCGACGCACTGCTCGCCGAAGCTCGCTCGATTCGAGATCAGCTGTGGGATCTCACATCGTGACCCGACAGCGTGTTGTCGTTGACACGATTGATCTCGATTCGAACGCGTGGCAATGGCATCGCCAGGTGGCCCACATCGATGAGTGGTTAGCCTCGGCGCAAACGATGAGGGGGTACTTCTCGATCGACACGGTCGACGACGAACTGCTGACCCTGATGAGCCAGGTGCGCCGAATGCGCTGCCGCGCGCACGAACACGCCTCGTCCCTCACCGAAGCCGCTCGCACGTATGAAACGTGGGAGACCGACATCGGCGTAGCGTGTCAACGAGCAGCGGATGCGGCCTGGTGGCTGTGCGGCCGTCTGGCCCCCCTGCTCACCCTCGCTATCGGACCCGGGGTGCTTGTTGGGGTGGGAGCGGCTCAGCTTTTTGGTGCAATCCTGAACGCCATTGCACCCGCAGCGGCGACGGAGTATGAGCAGATGTCGGCTCGCGCGTGGGCGACGGTGCTGGCGACACCCGCCGTTGTTCGAGCCATCGAACTGAGTGTCGGGTCGCTCGATGAGGCGCTCGCCGGATTTGCGGGCGCCCCTCTGCCCGTTGCCTTGGCGCTCGGGACTGCGGGGGCGGGAGTAACCACGACGGCAGGCGCGGCCCGCCTCGCGTCGCGCATCAACGCGATAATCGCAAAGCCGGATGACGCGATGACCGCGTCGGCCGGGGGTACAACTTTGGCCCAGACAGCGGTCGTGCGCACAGAAACAGCGCCGGCACAGCCGCCCCGAGATTTCGCCGAAGCGTTGCAGCGCATCCCGAGTGATTCAGATGCTGGCGCCCAAGTCAGAATCGAAGACTATGACGGTACTTACGTCGTCTACGTGGGCGGAACGGTCGACGGCGCTTTGGGTGCGAATGCGCAACCGTGGGATATGTCGAGCAATCTTGCTGCTCTGGGCGGCGACCCCTCGGCGAGCGAAGCAGCGGTTCGTCTGGCCATGGCCGAATCGGGAATCTCGCATGATGACCCGGTCATTCTCGTTGGGCACAGTCAAGGAGGTCTGATTGCGATGCGTATCGCACAGGCAAGCGAAGTGCACGCGACGACGGTGATTGTCGCAGGGGCACCCATTCATCGCATCGAACCGCCAGCAGGCGTGGCGGTGGTTGCCTTCGAACACCGTGACGATGTCGTGCCAGCTCTAGGTGGTCCTCGCCCGGAGCCCGAACTCAATCGACCGCAGGCACACTATGTGCTGAGAACAGCGCTCGCCGGAAAGCAGCTGGATGGGAGCGACGCGCTTCCAGCCCACCAGCTCAGTGAATACGTCGAAACGGCTCGAACGAGCAGCGACGTTGCAGATGCGCGCCTCGAGGCTGCCCGCCGAGCGCTGATTCAACTCGAGCCGCAGGGTACGTCGTCGCTCTGGCGCGCCAGACGAACCTAAGGGCGCAGACGAACCTAGGCGCGCGGGCGCAAGATGAGCCCGAGAATCCAGCTCACGAGGCTCAAGACGATCGAACCCCAGAAAGCGCCCCAGAAACCGTCGACCGTCAGGCCGGTTCCCCAGAGGGTGCTCACCCACGCGATCAACATCAACAGCAGCGCGTTGAGCACGAGCGCGAAAAGCCCGAGCGTCAAGATAAATAGCGGAAACGACAGGAAGCGCAAAACGGTGCCGAGGGTGCCGTTGACCAGGCCAAAGACCACCGCAACCCACAAGACAGTGAGGGCAAACGGCAGCATGGCCATTCCGGGCGGGTAAATGGCCACCTGGGCGGGAAGAAGAATCGTGGTCAACCACAAGGCGATGGCGTTGATGGCGACCGAGAGAATAAATGACTTCACGTTGGGTATCTTGCCACCTTATGGATGCGTGACACCACCGAATGCCGTTTCAATCCCGGTATGTTGATGGGGTGAGTTCTTCCGCTGACGACACGATGGTGCAATTGCTGACCCCAGAGGGAAAGTTCAAGCCCAGCGCATCCGCCGAGGAATTTTTGCCGTATTTCGAGAAGTTGACGGATGCGGATTACCGCAAGTTTTACCGTGAAATGGTTACCGTGCGCCGCTACGACACCGAAGCGACGAACCTGCAACGTCAGGGACAGCTTGCGCTGTGGGTGCCAAGCCACGGACAAGAGGGCGCACAGGTTGGTTCTGCCTTCGCGACGAAAGACCAAGATCACATTTTTCCCGCATATCGCGAGCACGCCATCGCCCACATTCGCGGCGTCGACTTGATCAACATCATTCGGCAGTTCAAAGGATTCACCCACGGTGGTTGGAATCCGTTTGATCCCAAGCACAAGAACTTTCACATCTACACCTTGGTCATCGGATCCCACGCGTTGCACTCGACCGGTTACGCCATGGGCATCAAGTTCGATGGGGCCACGAACACGGGCAAGCCCGACAAAGATGAGGCCGTCATTGTGTACTTCGGCGACGGAGCGACGAGCCAGGGCGATGTCAGCGAGGCATTCGTGTTTGCCGCGAGCTACCAGACCCCCCAGGTCTTCTTTATCCAGAACAATCACTGGGCAATCTCGGTTCCGGTGAGCGTGCAGGCACGCGTTCCGCTGTACACCCGTGGCGAAGGATTCGGTGTTCCGGGAACCCAGATTGACGGCAACGACGTTTTTGCAAGCTTCGCCGTCACGGCCAAGCACATGGATGATGCCCGCAGCGGCAAAGGGCCGAGCCTGATTGAGGCACACACGTACCGAATCGGTGCGCACACCTCGAGTGATGACCCAACCAAGTACCGCAGTGACGCTGAGTTGCAGGACTGGATCAAGAAAGACCCCATTGCGCGACTCGAAACGTTCTTGAAGGCCAGCGGAACCGAAGAAAAATTCTTTGCCGAAGTGCATCAGGAAGCAGCGGATTTTGCGGCGGACATTCGTCGACGCACCGTTGAATTGACCGGACTCGACTCGAGCAGCATGTTCGATTCGGTCTATTCCGAACCGCACGTTCTCATGGACGAACAGCGCCAGTGGTTGGCCGCGTATGACGCGTCGTTCGAGGAAGAGGCACAGGCATGAGCGTGCAGAATCTCCCTCTCGCGAAAGCCATCAATTTGGGCCTTCAGGCCGCCATGGCGGCAGACCCGAAGGTTTTGCTCATGGGCGAAGACATCGGCACGCTCGGTGGCGTCTTTCGAGTCACGGAGGGCCTCAAGACCGAATTTGGTGAGCATCGAGTTCTTGACACCCCACTCGCCGAGTCGGGGATTGTCGGTTCGGCGATCGGGCTTGCAATGCGCGGATATCGACCCGTTGTCGAGATTCAGTTCGACGGCTTTATCTATCCGGCGTTTGATCAGATCACCTCGCAGCTCGCAAAGATGACATTCCGCCACGAAGGCGCGTTGAGCATGCCCGTGGTCATTCGGGTTCCCTACGGCGGACACATTGGTGCGGTTGAGCACCACCAAGAAAGCCCCGAAGCCTACTTTGCGCACACTCCCGGCCTCCGACTGGTCAGCCCGAGCAACCCCCACGACGCCTACTGGATGATTCAAGAGGCAATTGCAAGCAATGACCCGGTGATGTTCTTCGAACCCAAGAGCCGCTACTGGCCCAAGGGTGACGTCGATATGTCGGCTTCGGGATACCCGTTGCACGCGAGCCGCGTTGTTCGAGAGGGCACCGATGTCACGCTCGTCGGTCACGGCGCGATGGTCAGCATGATGTTGCAGGCGGCCGATGTTGCGGCAGGAGAGGGCACGAGCATCGAAGTCATTGACCTTCGCTCGATTTCCCCCATTGACTACGCGCCAATTTTGTCGTCCGTTGCGAAGACGGGTCGTCTCGTCGTCGCACAAGAGGCCCCGGGCTTTGCTTCGGTCGGTAGCGAAATTGCTGCCACGGTTCACGAGCGGTCGTTCTACTTGCTCGAAGCGCCGGTCTTGCGTGTTTCTGCTTTCGACACCCCATTCCCACCGGCCAAGCAAGAGGCCGTTTACCTTCCAGACGCCGATCGCATTTTGGACGCGGTCGACCGAGCGTTGAGCTATTAGGAGAATCGCGATGAGCGCATCCAAGTTCTATCTGCCCGACGTCGGGGAAGGCCTGACCGAGGCCGAGATCGTGTCGTGGAAGGTCAAGCCCGGTGATGTTGTTGACGTCAACCAGGTGCTCGTTGAGATTGAGACCGCCAAGTCGCTTGTCGAATTGCCGTCGCCATTTGCTGGCACCGTGGGCGCAATACTCGTTGCGGAAGGCGAAACGGTCGAGGTGGGTACCGCCATCATCACGATTGAATCGGATGGGCCCCAGCAACTGACGTCTCCGACACCCACGCTCGCGCAGGCAGCCATGTCTAACGAGATCTTCGTTACCGATGACACCGAAGTTGACGGAGCGAAAGACGCAAACGAAGAGAAGTCGGGGAGCGTTCTTGTTGGTTATGGAACGGGCGGCCACGGCCCCACCCGCCGCCGCCGCCCGGGATCAGGTTCGACGCCTGCCGCCGCGCCAGTACCTCCGGCCGGGACCCAGGCGCCGAAGCGCGCGGCCCTGCCCATTGTTGAGTCACTGGGCGTTATTGCGAAACCACCGATTCGCAAATTGGCCAAAGACCTGAACGTCGATCTTGCAACGGTTGAACCCACAGGGATTGCCGGAGAGGTCACCCGAGATGACGTCATCCGCCACGCACAACAAGCCAGCGTCTTCCGCAACATTGAGACACCCGAGTGGTCTGCCGATCGCGAGGAGCGTATCCCCGTCAAAGGCGTTCGTAAGGCTATTGCCACCGCGATGGTGCAGAGCGCCTTCACAGCTCCGCACGTCTCGGTGTTTGTCGACGTGGATGCCACGCGCACGATGGAATTCGTCAAGCGCTTGAAGGACTCGACGGACTTTGCCGGAGTGAAGGTTTCGCCGCTTCTGATTTTGGCAAAAGCCATCATCTGGGCCGTTCGTCGAAACCCCACTGTGAACTCGACGTGGACTGACAAAGAGATCATCGTTCACCACTTCGTGAACCTTGGCATTGCCGCGGCCACGCCACGCGGACTCATTGTTCCCAACGTCAAAGAAGCCCAGTCAATGAGCCTGCTCGAGCTTGCTCGCGGCCTCGAGCAACTCACGTTGAACGCGCGTGATGGAAAGACGTCGACGGCCGACATGTCGGACGGCACAATCACGATTACGAACATCGGCGTTTTTGGCATGGACACGGGAACACCAATTTTGAACCCTGGCGAGGTGGGCATTGTCGCACTGGGCACAATCAAGCAGAAGCCGTGGGTTTTCGAAGGCGAAGTGCGTCCGCGATTCGTCACGACACTCGGGGCAAGCTTTGACCATCGCGTCGTCGATGGGGATGTCGCCAGTCGATTCCTCGCGGACGTGGCGTCGATTGTCGAAGAGCCTGCGCTACTGCTCGACTAGCGTCCTTCGAACAGCGCCAGAAATAGCCCGAGGGCGATGATGATGGCTCCGCCGGTCGTAATGATGACGGTGAGTCGGCGAGGGTTCTTGGCGAGCCAATCACGAGCGTATCCGGCGGCTAGGGCGTAGATCATGTCGCCCATGATTCCGAGCACTTCAAAAATGAGCCCAAGAACCAGCATTTGAAACCACAGGTTTCCCGCACTGTAGTTGACGAACTGTGGCAAGACCGCAAGAAAGAACACCGCTGTTTTTGGATTACTCACGCCGACGATGAACGCCTCGCGCAGAGTCTTGCCCACGGTCTGCGACTGCAATGAACCACCGAGATCCGGCGCTTTCGCGTGGCGCTGAACGATGGTCATGACACCCAGATAGATCAAATAGGCGGCACCACCGAGTCGAATGACTTGGTACGCGATTTCGGAGCTCGCAATCACGGCGCCGAGACCAACAGCGACGAGCACAATCCACACAAACGTGCCCATCGCATTGCCCAGAACGGTGAGCACACCGAACTTCTTGCCGAGAGCCAGCGATCGACCCACGGCAAACATCACAGACGGACCGGGAATGGCAATCAGCACGACCGACGCGACAATGAACGTGAGGAGGGAATCCCAGGTGGGCACTAGTTTGCTTCTTCCATAATTGCCATCGCGGCACTGCGGCCACCGATGCCACTGACCGCGCCGCCACGGCGAGAGCCAGAACCGCACATCAAAACACGAGGATGGTCTGTCGCGACACCCCATCGAGCCGCGGGGGTCGACAGGTCCTCGTCGTCTTCGACCCAGGGCCACGAGAGTGGGCCGTGGAAGATGTTGCCACCGGTCATGTTGAGCGCCAGCTCGAGATCGAGTGTGGTCTTGCCCTCGATACACGGGCGTCCGTGCGCATCCATCAAGACCACGTCTTCGATGGGTTCGGCGAGCACGCTGTTGAGCGAGCGCAGCACCGACGCGACAAGTTCTTCGCGAACCCGGTCGTTATTCTCTGGCGTAGTCAGTGCGTGTGGTGCGTGCAAACCGAAGACCGTCAGGGTCTGCGCACCGGATTCGCGCAGCTCCGGCCCCAAAATACTGGGATCGCTGAGTGAGTGACAGTAGATTTCGCACGGGAGCAGGTCGGGCACCCGACCAGCGGCGGCCTGGTCAAACGCGGACTGCAACTGCGAATACGTTTCGTTGATGTGGAAAGTTCCGCCAAAAGCCTGTTCGGGCGTGATGGTCGAGTCAGCCAGCTTGGGCAGGCGCTTGAGCAGCAGGTTCACCTTGATTTGTGAACCGGCCGGCCGCTCGTCGTCAGGAAGAGGTTTACCGAGAAGCTGACCGAGAACCCACGGTGACACGTTCGCCAGAACGTGCTCGGCGCCAATTGTCGTTTCGGCGCCGTCAATGATGACGTCGACGGATGCTCGTTCACTGGCCGTTCCGGGACGGACGCGAACCACCTCGGCGCCAGTAACGAGCTGCGCACCGGCTTCGCGTGCGGCCCGCGCCATCTCTCCCGACACGGCACCCATGCCTCCGCGGGGAACATCCCAATCACCGGTTGATCCCCCGACAACGTGATAGAGAAAGCAGCGGTTTTGGTCGAGCGACGGGTCGTCGGCGTAGCTGAATGTGCCGATGAGTGCATCCGTCAGCACGACGCCGCGCGAAACATCACCGGACACATAGTGCGAAATGGCCGACCCGAGCGGCCTTTCGATGAACCTGTCCCACAGCTCTGCGTTTGCAACGAGGGACTTTGTCTCCGAGCGGGTGAGGAGCGGCTCGGTGACGGTGGGCCACAGCTTCTGCGCGAGAACCGTGGTGTCGTCATACAGACGGTCAAAGCCTTCGGCGTCGCTCCCCTCGCCGATTGATTCGAATGAGGCTCTCGTTTTTGCAGCGTCGACCTTGTCAACGAGAAGGCCCTTTTCTGGCGAACCGGGAACAGGTGTGTACGACGAGTAGCGACGACGGATGAGCTCAATCTTGAGCCCCAGGTCATCGATGATCCGTTGCGGAAGCAAGCTCACCAGGTAGGAGTAACGCGAGAGGCGAGCGTCGTGACCGTCAAACGCGTCGGCGCTAATCGCCGCACCGCCAAGGTGGTCATCTCGCTCCAGAACAATCACTGAGCGACCGGCTTTCGCGAGATACGCGGCGGCCACAAGGCCGTTATGCCCACCACCCACAATCACAGCGTCGTACTGAGTAAGCATGAATTGAGCCTATCTAGTGCCATCGGGGCGCGTTGGTGACAGGATGAAGAACATGACAACGTTTCTCGATGAGCATGGTGTTCGCATCACCTACGACGTCTACCCGGCCAAGACTCCCAAAGGAGTAATTCTTCTGGTGCATGGCCTCGGCGATCATTCTCATCGATACGCGAAGCCAATCGCGGCCTTTGTTTCCGCCGGTTTCACGGTGTACGCGCCGGACATGCGCGGTCACGGCCGCACCGGTCTCGAGCAATGGGGCGGTGACCACAGTCAACTTGGGCACCTCGGCCCCGGCGGGCTACGAGCGGCCATCGCGAATCTTCGCCAGCTCACGAACATCATTCGCGAGGAAAGCCCAAAGTTGCCCATCTTCTTTCTCGGGCACAGCATGGGCTCTCTTCAAGGGCAAATTCTCATCAACACGGATGCCCAGCGCTACGCAGGCGTGATTCTCAGCGGCACCGCCTACCGTCGCCCCGGATACATGAATGCCGGAGACCTCAACAAGCGTTTCGCGATTCCGGGCGGCAACGGCTACGAGTGGCTCAGTCGTGACGCCAAGGTGGCCGCTGACTTCGACAAAGACCCACTGGCGTTCACCGCCGATACCCTCAAACTGTTCGGCGTAATCGACGGACTCCGGCTCTTCGGAACGCCATCGAAAACCATGGCGCGTGTGCCGCTGCTGATCTACTGCGGCAGCGACGACAGCCTCGGCGGGGAAAAGAGCGTGCTGAAACTCGGTGAGGCATACATCAATGCGGGGCAAGACGATGTCACCGTCACCGTGTATCCGGGCGGGCGGCACGAAATGTTCAACGAGACAAACAAAGAAGAAGTCTTTGATGACGTGATCTCGTGGATTTCTGAGCGCACGTCGAGCTAACGACAACCGCGACCACGTGGACGCTCGCGCCGACGAAAGCTAGTTCTTGCCCGGCACGATTCGGCAGGTGTTGCCTGTTTCTGCGTCGATGCCCCCGGATCGCGCATCCGTGATGTAGCTCGGATGCTTGTCAATCCACTCGGTGACATACCAGCATCCGGATGTGATGCGCGCGTCGCTCGTGGCGAGCACGTCGTCGATTGCGTTGCGCACCAGCACAGCCCCCAACCCGAGACCGCGGTGGACCGGATTCACGTATGTGTGCGTGAACAGCAATTCATCACCGCGAGCCGAATAGGTGAGTTCGCCACCCTCGACGCCGTCGACCAAAATGACGTAACGCGCGTTGTCTTTTTCGTGCACAACTTCGGTTTGCATGCGCCCAGCCTAGGCTCTGCCAAACTGACGGGATGGTGAATCGGGTGATTGACGGCGACAATCTTGTTGCGCTCGCCGGCATGCCGGACGAGTCGTTCGACCTGATTTATCTTGACCCTCCGTTCAACACCGGTCGCACCCAGGCGCGCGTGAGCACCGTGGCCAAGCGCACTCCCACGGCTGTTGCCGGCGCGCCCGAAAGCCAAACCCGCTCGCACGCGGGGTTCAAGGGTGTCGCCTATGACCGCATCCGAACCGACCTTAAGAGCTACGACGATCGCTTTGACGACTATTGGGCGTTTCTCGAACCACGCATCCGAGAAGCATGGCGCGTGTTGTCAACTACGGGAACCCTCTACGTTCATCTCGACTATCGCGAGGCGCACTACGCGAAAGTGATGCTCGACGGCTTGTTTGGCCGCGACAGCTTCATCAACGAAATCATCTGGGCCTATGACTACGGCGGCAAGCCCAAGAATCGCTGGCCCGCAAAGCACGACACGATATTGATGTACGTGAAGGATCCGAATCGCTACACGTTCAATTCCGACGCCGTCGAACGTGAGCCGTACATGGCTCCCGGGTTGGTTACGCCCGAGAAAGCGCAGAGAGGAAAGCTACCGACGGACGTCTGGTGGCACACGATTGTTTCGCCAACGGGCAAAGAAAAGACCGGCTACCCCACACAGAAACCGGAAGGCATTCTGCGCCGAATCATTCAGGCCTCATCACACGAGGGCGACCGCGTTCTGGACTTCTTTGCGGGCAGCGGCACAACGGGTGCGGTGGCGGCAGCCCTCGGTAGAGAGTTCACGTTGGTCGACGAGAACCCGCAAGCGATTGCCATCATGCGTGAACGCTTTTCGGACGTTGAGGTCGAATTCAGCCAAGCGCGGTGAACCAGCCCCGGCGCAGCACGTGACGCGGCTGCGGGCGCGGGGCTAGCCTGTCTTCATGACAAGTGAGCTCTCTGTTTCGGAACGCACGCGCATCACGCGACTGAACGACCGCCAGATCTTTGATCGGGATGCCCTCAACGAGATTCTCGACACCGCGACAATCGCGCACGTGGGGTTCGTTCGCGACGGCGAACCGATTGTGTTGCCGGTCGGCATCGGGCGAGCGGGCGACTCGCTCTTGATTCACGGGTCAACGGGCAGCCCCTTTTTTCGTGACATGTCCGACGGGCGACCCCTCGCGGTCACCGTGACGCACCTCGACGGACTTGTCTACGCTCGCAGCGGTTACGACAGCTCGATGAACTATCGCTCCGCGATGATTCGAGGAAGCGCATCCATCGTGTCGAACGAAGAAAAGGTGGATGCCCTGCGAATCATCACCGACCACCTCATGCCCGGCCGCTCGGGCGAGTTGCGCGAACACAAGTCAAAGGAGCTCGCGGCCACTCTCGTGTTGCGCGTTCCGCTCGACGAGGTCAGCGTCAAGATCAGCAACAAGATGCCGGATGAAGACGTCAATGATGGAGACCCCCGATCCATCTGGGCCGGAGTTTTGCCCCTGCGCATTGTGGCGGGGGACCCGCTGACGTCGGACTTGACGCCGAGCGAGACGCCTGTTGCTACTTCTGTTGTGGAGCTGAAGAAGAAGCTTTCTTGAG
>WLDR01000023.1 GCA_009704705.1 Actinomycetota bacterium
GCAATCTGATCGACCGCCTTGTCGCGACCCACCGCGATGCCGCAGGGGTTCGCATGCTTGATGATGGCGACCGCAGGATTGATGAAGTCGTAAGCGGCGCGAACGGCAGCGTCGGCATCCACGTAGTTGTTGTATGACATCTCTTTGCCGCCGAGAAGTTCGGCCTGCGCAATGCCGTGACCGCCTTGCTCGGTGTAGAGCGCAGCCTCTTGGTGCGCGTTTTCGCCGTATCGCAGAACGCTGGCCCGCTGCGACGACACCGAGAACGACGCGGGGAATTTTTCTCCGCGACTGAACCACGCCGACACGGCCGAATCGTACGCAGCCGTGTGAGCGAACGCCGTGGCAGCGAGTTGAGTTCGAAGTTGCAGGTTGGTTCCACCGGCACGAACGGCCGCAATGATCTCGGGGTACCGCGCCGGCTCAACCACAATGGCAACGTTGGCGTGATTCTTTGCCGACGCGCGCACGAGCGCTGGTCCGCCGATGTCAATTTGCTCGATCACGTCGGCATCGGGTGCTCCGGCAACGACCGTCTCGCGGAACGGGTAGAGATTCACGACGACGAGCTCGAAGGGGCGAATGTCAAGATCACGCAGTTGCTGCTCGTGCGATTCGAGACGCAGGTCGGCGAGAATGCCGGCGTGCACTCCGGGGTGAAGTGTCTTCACGCGTCCGTCGAGTGACTCAGGAAAACCGGTGACGTCACTCACGTCAACCACAGTGATGCCCGCATCGCGAATAGTGGATGCCGTCGAGCCCGTCGAGACGATTTCAACACCGGCCTGAGTGAGAGCGCGGGCGAGATCAAGAAGCCCCGTCTTGTCGCTCACAGATATGAGAGCGCGATTGACCTTCACCTCATCGCGTGAGGAGTACATCGACGGGTCGTGCAATGGGCCACTCATGCGCGCGCGTACTCCTTTACATTGATCTCGCCGCGAGCAATCTCCGCAACGGTTGCAACGAGCAACGGGCGCTCGATCACCTTTATTTTGTCGTGCAGGGTGCCTTCGGTGTCGTCGGATGCAACGGCAACCTCAACCTGGCGCAGAACCGGTCCGGTGTCGACGCCTTCGTCGACGATGTGCACGGTCGACCCGGTCACGGTGGCACCATCGGCCAGCGCATCCCGAACCGCGTGTGCGCCGGGATAGCGAGGCAACAGGGCGGGATGAAGGTTGATGATGCGCGGGGCAAACGCACGAACAAAACCGGCCGGCAGGATGCGCATAAATCCAGCGCACACAATCAAGTCAGGATTCCACGCCTCAATTTGTGCGCGCAGCTCGTCGGCCCACGACTCCCGCGACTCGAACGCTCCCGGGTCAACCACAAAAGACGGAATTCCGAACTCTTCGGCGTGTGCGAGACCGGAGGCCTCGCCATCAGACCCGACGGCCACAATGCGTGCGGGGTAGTCCTCGTGGGCGGCAGCTGTAGCCAGCGCGCGAAGGTTTGATCCCGATCCAGAGATCAAGACGAGAACGTCAAGCACGCAGGTAAGCCTACCGGCTTCGGCGCGAGGGCCTGGGGGCGGCCATTCCGAGCGCAGACGCCACCAGCAGCTCCGCGGCGAAAACGCCGGCGACAATCCAAAGGTTCGGCCCGACATCAACCAATCGCCCCGGGCCAATCGAACCCGATGCGAGCCACGCAAGCCCACCAAGCAGAACGCCACCGCAGACCGCGATGCCCAGAGGTGTGACGGCACGCATCAGGCGCGCCTGGCGACCTTCTGCGAACTTATAGGCGACGAGTGTGCGGCCGCGCACCGCATAGCCCGCAAGAAAACCGACGGCAACGGGAACGACGAGACAGATGAAGCCGAAGGCAAGCTGCGCCGGTGGGAGTGCGCCGAAAATCGGAATCGACGGAACGGGACCGAGGGAGGAGCCCATGGGAGTCACCGACGATCCCGTGCCAATAGCGAATCCGGGACCCACGAACCACGCGGCGACCCACACGACAAACACCGGCATGTACAGAAGCTCGATCGCAGTGATCGCCATGCTTCCGGCAACTCCGCCTTGGAGCCCCTCATAGAGACTCACAATGGTCGCGAAGTTACCGACCAGGGCAACGCTGAGGGTAATGCCGGCTACGGCAACGAGTGCTGCTGTGGCGATTCCTCCCCCGGCAATGCTCATGCTGACCACGGCTCGAAAACCCTGCGGCAGACCGGTCAGCCACTTCGTCAATGCGAGCTGAATCTGCTCAGCCCGCCCACCCGAGCGCCCGATTTCGCCTCGAGCGCCAATCACCACGCCGATCGCAAAAACAAGGCCCGGTAAGACGACCGACTGTGCGAGCGACGGAGAAACGGCGGGATGATCCGCGCTCAACACAATCAAGATCGCGAGCCCGAAGAAAGTCATGATGCCCGCCGCCGGACCGATGTACGCTGTGCCGGCTTCGACCGCCCGACGACCCAGCCTTACCCCCAGCAGAACGGTGATGAGGGCAAACGCGAGTGGCGCCAAACTGACGAAGAAGGGAGCATCGGTGCCGGGAACGCCCAGCGCGGTCGAGAGTGCGGGGTCGAGCTTGACCAGAATGTCGACGCCGTGTCCCAACAACCAAATGTCTGAGGATGCTCGCCAGTACACGTCCCAGCCCAGACCACTGTCGAGGCGCGTCACCCACATGAGGGTCAGCGGGATGAGCGGAATCGCCAGACCAATCGCCACCGCCAATGCCGCCTCGAGGGCGGACATTGCGATGACGATGGTGCGGTTGAACCTCATGACGACGTCAGAAGAAAACGAGACGCCTTACTTCTTGGCTGCCGGCTTGCGCGTGGCGGGCTTCTTGGTAGTTGGCTTCTTTGCCCCTGCCTTGGCGGCCGCCGGCTTTGCCGGCGCAGCGCGACGTGCCACTGCGGGCTTGCGCCACAGGAGCTCGAAGGCAGTCAGCGCAAGGAGCGTGACCAGTGTCCACGTGATGATCAATGCCGACGTGTGCGGAGTCGAGAACACAATTGCAACCACCCCGAGCAACACGATTACCCAACGAATGGGCGTGACCTGGCTGCCCATAATCTGGCCGGCCTTGCCCATCGTCACGCCAATCTCGTTCAGCCCGTTGCGACCTGCCTCGAGACGGGCGTTGAGCCACGAGCGCGCACGATTAGCGGACGGGCTGAGCGCCCACCCGACGAGAATCATGATGAGCGCTGCGACCAGCACGGTTGAAACGACGTCTCGCGCATAGAGCACGACCGCGTTGTAGACGACTCCGGCCGCAGGACCAAACGACGGATCCACCATCGACGTCAAGAAGACGAACCCGCTGTCGAACAGAACAAACATGAGCGCCATGGTGGCACCCAGCGCGATGCCCGATGCGATAAGTGCCCGCGGGCGATGGTTTGCAACCAGGATCCCAGCGATGAACGAGCCAAGAACAGCCCACGGCAACCACGTACCCAGAGCGGTGCCGACCTGGTAAACGATGCGAGCAACCGCAAGCTCAGGAACCTTGCCGAGCGTAATCATTGTGTCGACCTCAGGAATCACACTCGCGATGGTTACGCCCTCGCTTATTAGCGATGCCTTGATCTCGGCGATGATCGGCTTCAGGGGCAACGACAGGGTTCCGTCATCAGAAAGCTGAATGAGCGAATCGGGGTCATTCGCCAGAAGCGCCACAACCTCTTCTTGCGTGATAGTGAGCACCTTCGTCCACGCCTCTTGGAATGCAGGCGATGTGACGAAGTCTGAAACGACCTGGCGAACAATCGCTTTGACGCCCGACGCAATGGGCTGCGAGACCATGCCGAGCGCATCCTTGACGCTATCTGGCAATCCCAGGGCATCACTGAATCCCGTGATGATCGAATCAGTTACGTTCTCAATTTGAACGGCGTCGTCGATCGACTCGGTGACCTGGTCGACGATGGCGGTTTGAACGGCGGGGTCGGATGCAAGAGGCCCGAGGGTATCAACGAAAAGTTCAGTGTTTGTCACCTGGTTCGAAGCCCAGTTGGCGACAATCGCCACGGGAGCCACGGCGATGGAGAGCACAATCAAAATGCCCGAAATCCACGCGCGACCTCGGTTGGCGCGGACGGGAGCTGAGATGGTTGCAGACATGTCCATAACCGTAGCCGAAACATCCACTCTCTCCCACAAGCCACGCACCGCCGAAGACAGTGGAACGCCGACTCGTCGCACGACATAATTAGCGCATGCGTTCACCGGGATCGACGATCCGAGTCGCCATCGTCGAGGACCACGTTCTCTATCGCGACTTGCTCGAGTCTTCGTTGCAATCCACACCCGACATCGAGGTCGTCATCTCTGTTTCGGGCTCGACCGAAGCGAAGCAGTTGATCGTGGCCGGCAACGTTGACGTCGCGATTCTCGACATCGAACTCGCCGACGGTAACGGGATCGGCCTGGGCGTCACCCTGCGTCGCAACGATCCGAACTTGGAAATCCTTCTTCTGTCCGGTCGCGACATGATCGAACTCCTGCTCGGGCTTCCCGAAGAACAACGACACGGCTGGAGCTACCTTTCCAAGTCATCGAGCGCGTCGCTCGAAACGTTGCTCGACGTCATACGCCACACCGCGGCCGGAAAGTCGGTGATTGACCCGGCGCTCATTGATCGGAGTCGGGCGCGGCCCGGAACGCCCGTGAGCTCCCTCACACGACGACAGTTTGAGATCTTGAGAATGGTCGCACGCGGGCTGTCGAATCAGGCGATCGCCGACGAGATTGGCATTGCTGCGAACTCTGTTGTGAACCACCTCAGCTCGATTTACAGTGCGTTGGGAATCGCCGAGGGGTCGAATGCTCGCGTGAGCGCGGTGCTGGAATTCTTGAGCGACACCGCGCGCGCATCCTGAGACACGATCGAACCCGCCGTCTGTGCGCTCAGCAACGCAGGCGACTAGTGCAACCCGCGAACCAGAATTTCAACAACCACGATGACGACGCCGACCAGGCTCGTGGCCAGACCCGCAGCGATGCGCCACGGAATGCTACGACGGCGGGCGGCGAAGATGAGCCCCCCAATCACAAATAGCGAACACATCATCGTGATTAGTCCGGCGTCGGTGGACTGCTCATCCGTCGCACCAAAGATCGGCACGATGAGCAAGACGGCCAGGCTCGGGGCGGTCCAGGCGAACATCGGCCACGATGTGCGCAAGCTCTGACGCAACGACGTGCGCAGTGAAACACGGTGGTCGCTCGTAACGTTGTTTCCGGCCATGGTGTGCGCAAATACGTGGCCCATCCACAAAGCGAACACACCGACGAACGAGATGATGGCCTTCGCCATCGGACTGTCGCTCGGTTCTTGCATGCCCAGCACGACTCCGAACATGATCAGGCCGAGGATGGAGTCGGGGTTTAACTGAAAAATCCGGCTCACACGAAGGCGAACCGGACTTTTCGTTGTCATGATGACAAGCCTAAAGGCAACTCGTTACAGGTTGGCGAGTACCTCACGCATCAGGCGAGCGGTTTCGGACGGGGTTTTTCCGACCTTGACCCCGGCTGCTTCCAGAGCTTCCTTCTTCGCTTGAGCGGTTCCTGCAGAACCAGACACGATGGCTCCCGCGTGACCCATGGTCTTTCCCTCCGGAGCTGTAAAGCCTGCAACGTACCCGACAACGGGTTTCGTCACGTTGGCCTTGATGAATTCGGCCGCGCGCTCTTCCGCGTCGCCTCCGATTTCACCGATCATGACGATGGCTTTCGTTTCGGGGTCGTTCTGGAATGCGGCGAGCGCATCGATGTGCGTCGTTCCGACGATGGGGTCTCCGCCAATGCCGATAGCGGTCGAGAATCCGAGATCGCGCAATTCGAACATCATCTGGTAGGTCAGGGTTCCCGACTTCGAAACGAGTCCGATTGGTCCTTTACCGGTGATGTTTGCGGGTGTGATGCCGACGAGTGATTCACCGGGCGTGATGATTCCTGGGCAGTTCGGACCGATGATGCGAGTCTTGTTGCCCTTCTTAGACGCGTAGGCCCAGAACTCGGCCGTGTCTTGAATCGGGATGCCCTCCGTGATGATCACGAGGAGTGGGATCTCGGCGTCGATAGCCTCGACGGCGGCGTCTTTTGAAAACGCCGGCGGAACGAATGCGATGGAAACATCTGCGCCGGTGGCCTTCATGGCCTCAGCCACGGTTGCGAACACAGGCAGTTCAACGTCACCGTGCGTGACCGTTGTGCCGGCCTTGCGCGCGTTCACGCCACCGACAACCTGAGTGCCCGCAGCGAGCATACGTGCGGTGTGCTTCGAGCCTTCTGCGCCGGTGATGCCCTGCACGATGACCTTGGAGTCTTTGTTCAGAAAGATTGACATGTTGTATTGGTCCTGTCGTCCGTGGTGTCTAGCGGGCAGCCAGCTCGGCGGCCTTGTCCGCGCCCTCATCCATACCGGTGGCGAGCGTGACGAGTGGGTGGTTGGCTTCGGTAAGGATGCGCCGACCCTCGTCGACGTTGTTGCCATCGAGGCGCACCACGAGTGGCTTCGTTGCGGCCGAGCCGAGCATCTCGAGGGCCTTGACGATTCCGTTGGCGACGGCGTCACACGCCGTGATGCCACCGAAGACGTTGACGAAGACACTCTTTACTTGAGCGTCACCCAGAATCACATCGAGTCCGGCTGCCATCACCTCGGCAGAAGCTCCGCCGCCGATGTCGAGGAAGTTGGCGGGCTTCACACCCCCGTGGTTTTCGCCCGCGTACGCAACGACGTCGAGCGTGCTCATGACGAGACCGGCGCCGTTTCCGATGATTCCCACTTCGCCGTCGAGCTTGACGTAATTGAGGTCCATGGCCTTCGCCTTGGCCTCGAGAGGATCAGCCGCGGCCTTGTCTTCGAGTGCCTCGTGATTCGGGTGACGGAAAGCTGCGTTCTCGTCGAGCGAGATTTTTCCGTCGAGGGCGATAACGTCGCCGTCCTCGGTGAGCACGAGTGGGTTGACCTCGACGAGTGTGGCGTCCTCGCCGGTGTACACCTCGTAGAGCTTCACGAATACGGGAGCAACCTTGTCGACAAGTTCGGCGGGGAAACTCGCCGCAATGGCAATTTCCTTGGCCTTGGCCAGAGTGAGACCGTCTGCTGGGTTCACGTCAACTCGAGCGAGCGCTTCGGGCTTCTCCACCGCGAGCTGCTCAATGTCCATGCCTCCTTCGAAGCTGGTGAGCGAGAGGTACGACCGATTTGCCCGATCGAGCAGCACCGAGAAGTAGTACTCCTGAGCGATTCGGGCACCCGCGGCGACCATCACGCGCTTCACGATGTGGCCCTTGATGTCGAGGCCCAGAATTGCCTCGGCGGCAGCTTCAGCTTCGTCCGGTGTTTTTGCAACCTTGACACCGCCGGCCTTGCCACGGCCACCCATCTTTACCTGGGCCTTGACGACGACAACGCCGCCGAGTTTTTCGGCAGCGGCACGAGCTTCTGCCGGAGTATCGGCGACGATTCCCGCCAGCACAGGGACTCCGTAGCTCTCAAAGAGATCACGGGCTTGATATTCGTATAAATCCACGAGGTGTCCTCACAAAAAGTATCTTGATATCGAGATATTTACTGCTTCGACTTTAGCCTGTTTGCTCGCACGTGTGGTTGGCTTGGGGTCATGGCTAAAGACAACTTCGAACCGCACAATCTTGCGTTCGCCTCGAAACTGAACTGGCTACGTGCCGGAGTTCTTGGCGCCAATGACGGCATCGTCTCGGTTGCTGCATTGCTCGTCGGCGTTGCCGCTGCGACGACCGACTCCGGTGCGCTTCTGATTGCTGGAATCGCCAGCGTGGCCGCCGGCGCAACGTCGATGGCTCTCGGGGAATACGTCTCGGTGAGCAGCCAACGCGACAGCGAACGCGCACTCATCAATCTCGAAAAGCGTGAGCTCGAAGAGATGCCCGAGCAGGAATTCGAAGAGCTCGTCTCAATCTACGAGGCAAAGGGTCTCTCCAAGAAAACTGCCCGTACGGTTGCCGAGGAACTCACCAAGCACGACGTGCTGAAGGCTCACCTCGAGGCAGAGCTGCACATTTCTGAAGAACATCTGACCAACCCGTGGCACGCAGCCATGTCATCGGCGCTGTCATTTTTGGTCGGTTCGATTCTTCCCATCGTGACGGTGTTGCTTGCGCCGGTCGAGTGGCGAATTCCCGCAACGTTCGTCTCCGTACTTGTCATGCTCGCCATCACTGGCGGGGTCGGGGCCTACATCGGCGGAAGCCCGATACCTCGATCAATCGCCCGTGTGGTTGTCGGTGGCGCTGCGGCGCTGGCTGTGACCTATGCGATCGGGTCGATTTTCAATGTGGCTGCGTAGCCTGCCAAACGCGCGCTAGATCTTTTCGATCGGTGCGACCTTGATGAGCAACTTCTTGTTGCCGGCAAGGTCGAAAGTGCAGTGCGCCACGCGCTTGGCCCCTTCACCGGTCACCTCGTTGACGCGTCCGTCTCCAAAATCGGCATGACGGATGCGGTCCCCCGCAGCCAGTTCGAGGTCGCCGTTGTCTCGCATCTTGTTGGTGACGCGATTGGCCCACTCGGTCTTGGGGCGCTCGGGCAATGCGTCGGGCTCGCGCCAACCTGAGGTGGAACCACTGCGGGAACCATAACCGCCGGAACCGTATCCCGCACCGCCACCAATCGCACCGCCAACTCCGCCAATTCCAGCCTGAGACTCGCGCCAGTCGATCAGGTCAGCGGGTATCTCTTGCAGATAGCGACTCGGCATCGCGAGGTTCGTCTGGCCAAACATGGCACGTTGCATCGCAAGCGAGAGGTGAAGAAACAGTTTCGCGCGCGTGATGCCCACATAGAAGAGGCGTCGTTCTTCCGCCTCACCACCCGGTTCCATCGCAGCCATGCGGTGTGGGAGCAGTTCCTCTTCGATACCCGTGATGAACACCGCGTCATACTCCAGGCCCTTTGCGGTGTGCAGAGTCATGAGGCTGACCGACCCGCTCGAATCATCGAGTTCGTCGGCCGCCGCGACCAATGAGACCTCGGTGAGAAAGTCGATGAGCGTGCTTTCGGGGTTGTTCTTGTCGAATTCCTTGGTGACGGCCAGAAGCTCTTCAACGTTTTCGGCACGCGCTTCGTCTTGCGCGTCTCGGGTCGCGCGCAGCGCGACGACGTATCCCGTTTGTTCGAGAATCATCGTGAGCAACTCGCCCACACCGCCCTGGGCGGCTTTGTGCTCGGCTTCGGTGAGCAGCGCATCCAGATTTCGAATCGCACCGGAAACCTTGGGCCCCAGACCCAGGCCGTCGGCAAACCTCAACGCCTCACGCAGTGTGATGCTGTTTTGGTCGGCAAACGATTGAAGCTGAGCCTCGGTTGCCGGACCGATTCCACGCTTAGGCGCATTCAGAATCCGTCGAACCGCGAGAGCATCTGCCGGATTCGCCACCGTGACGAGGTAGCCCATCACGTCTTTGATTTCGGCTCGCTCGTAGAACTTGGTGCCGCCGAGAATCTTGTAGGGCAGGGCCGAGCGAATGAAGATTTCTTCCAACGCGCGCGTTTGAGAGTTCGTTCGGTAGAAGACCGCAATGTTGTTGTACGGCAAGCCACGCGAGTGCAGGGCCGAAATCTCGTCGACAACAAACTGGGCTTCGTCGTGAGCCGAGTAGCCGGTGAACCCGATGATCTTGGCGCCGTCGCCTCCGTCGGTCCACAGTCGTTTCTCTTGTCGGTTGAAGTTATTGCCGATGACCGCGTTCGCGGCATTCAATATGTTCTGCGTCGAGCGGTAGTTCTGCTCGAGCATCACCACGTGGGCTCCGGGAAAATCGCGTTCGAACTCGGCGATGTTGCGAATGTCCGCACCACGGAACGCATAGATCGACTGGTCGGAGTCACCGACAACGGTGAGGGATGCCCCCGGGTGTCCGTCGTGGGTCTCTCGAGTCAACTCGTGAATGAGTGCGTACTGCGCATGGTTAGTGTCCTGGTACTCGTCCACCAGGATGTGGCGGAACTTCTTGCGGTACACATCTGCCACGTGCGGGAAGGCGCGAAACAGGAATACGGTCTGCGCAATCAAGTCATCGAAATCGAACGCGTTCGCCGCACGCAAAGTTCTGGTGTACTCGCGGAATACGGCCAGGAACGCGGCTTCATTTTGGTCGTCGGGGTTGACCGACCGCGCATATGACTCCACGTCGGCCAGCTCGTTCTTGAGCTTGGAAATCTTGCCGGCAACACCCGAAACAGTCAGCCCGTACGACTCGGCGTCGTGTTCCTTGATGATGCGCTTGATGAGGGTTCGCGAATCGTGCGAGTCGTAGATGGTGAAGCTTTTCGTGAAGCCAAAATTCTCGGCTTCACGGCGCAGGATGCGCACACACGACGAGTGGAATGTCGAGATCCACATGCCCTCGGTGACCGAACCGAGCAAGTGTTCGGCGCGCTCGCGCATCTCCGCCGCGGCTTTGTTCGTAAAGGTAATGGCGAGAATTTGGCTCGGCCATGCTTCGGCGTTGCGAATCACACTCGCGATGCGGTGCGTCAACACTCGCGTCTTGCCCGAGCCCGCACCGGCCACGATGAGCAATGCGGGTCCGCGGTAGAGAACCGCCTCCGCCTGCTGTGGGTTCAGCCCGTCGAGAAGGGGATCGGGATGCGCGAGGTCGGTCATAACTCAACGAAGTCTAATCGGCGACCACCGACGCACGACCGCGCCACAGCCGCCAATCGAGGGTTGGCTACAGAGACCCTCGAACCGCAATGGCGAGGTCAGGAAAATCTGCAAACACTCCGTCAACACCGGTTTGCATTACGCCGCGCCAGGCGGTGGCGTAATCACCCCACGCCGCATCGTCGTCGCCGATTCTGAAGGGGACGGGAAGAAACTGGTTCTCGGGGCGAAGGGTCCAGGTGAAGACCTTGAGCCCGAGCGCATGTGCGCGACGAACCAGCTGGATGCCCCGCGAAATGTCGCCCGTTCGCGCATCCATCAAGAAGCGCACATCCACGCTGATCCCGCTCATGCGACCCATGAACGCTTCGAGTCCGGCCTCGGACAACTCGTCGGCATAGCTCAACGCGGGAACACGTTCGGCAGACGCCCACGCGAGTTCGTCGAACGCCGTTGCGCCCTTCTCGAGCAGGTAGACGTGTTGGGATCCGATGCCCGCCTCGCGCATGCGCACAAGGATCGATTTCTCAAAACTCTCAATGATTAACCGCTCGTCGTTGGCCACCCAGCCACATTCAACGAGATCGCTGGCCAACAGGTGATCGAGTGAGAGACCCTCCTCATCGAAGAAGGTGGCGTGCTTGAGCTCGATGCACACGCGCGTCGTCGGTGATTTCTCATCAATGAGTCGGAGCAAATCGGTCAGTCGCAGAATCTCGAATTGCCCATCGAACGCCGCTGCCTCGGGCCTCAACGACGCGAGGCGTTCGCGACAGCGAAGCGCGCGCAGTTCATCCCACGTGAAATCCTCAACAAACCACCCGTCGAGCGGCTGGTTGTCGACGATTTTTACGGTCTTGCGATCTGCATACTCGGGTCGGTCGGCCACGTCGGTTGTGCCCGAAATCTCATTTTCGTGGCGGATGACCAACACTCCATCACGCGTCGCCACAAGATCAGGCTCGACCATGTCGGCGCCCTGCTCGAATGCGAGCTCGTAGGCGGCCCGGGAGTGCTCCGGCCGGTAGCCACAGGCTCCGCGGTGCGCAATCACGAGTTGAACATCCGTCACGCTTTCACCTTAACGCGCGCGACCTTCACCCGACTCTCAGGTTTTCTGTGGCGCGCCTTGCCTAAACTGTCAGCAGACGTTTTTTTGCACGACGCATCGAGACGCACCCCTCAACACGAAAGGTTGCACACGGCAATGGCGAACCCCGCATATTCCCGCAACAAAGGCTTCATGTCACCTCCCCGTGAGATGTCTGCCGAAGAACTTCAGGCGATGTACAACGCTCCCGCCGCGACCGTGACCGCCAAGGCGGCTCCGGCGCAGACTCAGAGCAACGGTGGATTCGACTCACCGAACGCAGTCAGTGGCATCGCGATGTCAATCGAAGGCACGATGGTCAAGACCTTCGGCATGTTCGCACTTCTCGTTGTCGGCGCTGCCGGCTCGTGGGTGCTCACCAGCGTGAACCCGGCCGCCGGCGCGGGTGCCATGATCATCGGTGGCATCGTCGGTTTCGTGCTCGCGATGGTCAACATCTTCAAGCGCGAGCCGTCCGCTCCGCTCATCCTCATGTACGCACTCGCACAGGGTGTGTTCCTCGGAGCACTCTCCGCCGTGTTCGACGCACAGTGGAACGGCATCGTCTTCCAGGCCGTGCTCGCAACGCTGACGGTCGTGGGAGTCACCCTCGCGCTGTTCGCCAGTGGCAAGATTCGCGCATCCGCTCGCGCCACGAAGGTGTTCATGATCGCGATGGTCGGTTACCTCGCATTCAGCCTCATCAACGTGTTCCTCGTCATGTTCAACGTGATTGACAACCCGTGGGGCATGAGCGGCGTCTCGATCTTCGGCATTCCGCTCGGCGTGATCATTGGTGTCTTCGCCGTGTTGCTCGGTGCGTACTCGCTCGTGCTCGACTTCGACTTCATCCGCAACGGTGTCGCAAACCGCATGCCGGCGAAGTACGAATGGACCGGTGGGTTCGGAATCATGGTGACGGTCATCTGGCTGTACACCGAGATCCTGCGTCTGCTCGCGATCAGCCGCAACTAGTTCGGCGCACAGGGTAACGCGAGCGACATCGCTGCCGACACCCCCTATTGCTCAAACAATTGAAAAGGGCCCTGACTCATTGAGTCGGGGCCCTTTTCAAAACTCGCAATGACGGGCGCGTCTTCGCGCGTCGCCCGCGCCACTCATGTGCGACGTGCAGGTCGGCTAGTAGCCGACGGCCGTAACGCCGTACTCAGCTTCTGACTGCGAGAATCCCTCGAAGAGGAGTTGGTCGAGGAGGCCCTGGCGGGAGAAGGATGAATAGGCGAGATAATCCGCCGCCTTCAGCGCCGCCTGTTCGTTCCAGTCCGGGCTGATGGCGTCGACTGCGTACGTCGCGTCATCGATGCTGAATCCTTCGAATTCCAACTGGCCGATAAGACCAGAGCGAGAAAAGGATGAGTAGTCAAGGTAGTCCTGTGCCTTCGACTTTGCATTGCGCTGACTCAACGTTTCAGTCGGAGCGGCGGGAGCCGGCGGTTCGACAGCTTCCTCCTTAACCGTCGGCGTTGGTGTCGCCGTCTTGGTCGCAGCCGGAGCAGCGGTCGTGGTCTCCACAATCGGCTTTTCGGCCGGAGCCGACGTCGTTTGTGTACCCCCATTGGCGTTGTTGATTGCCGAGATCAGCAGGAAGAAGGCGACGACTGCGGCGGAGATAATCCACTGCGTCTTCTTACTCGACGGTTCGTTGGCCAGGGCCATGCCCTTCTTGTCTCGAGCCCCACCCGTGAGAATCAGAATGAGGTCAATCAGATACCAAATTCCAACACCACCAAGAGTGAGGAGCTTCAGGACACCCGTGCCCACTTTGCCGAGATAGAAGCGATCGATGCCGAAGGTACCGAGAATGAGGGAGAGAATCCAGGCGGTGGTGAAGTTGCGGTCGCCGACCGGTGTCGGCGGCGCCGAATCGCCGGGAATGTACGTGTTTGCTGTGGCCATGAAGATGCCCCTTGGTTTGTGTAGCGATGAGTGGCCGAGAGAGTCGGCGAGCCCGTTACACAAGTAGTACCACTAACGACCCACACTGTGTTGCGTCGTCGCGTGGCGCAGGTGGCGCGCGAAGACGTCTCCGTCATTGCGAGTTTGAGAAAAGCTCCGCCTCCGTCACGGAGACGGAGCTTTTCGAATCTGTCTGAGCAATAGGGGATGTCTGCAGCGATGCCACCCTCGTCGCGCTCGTTACTCCCACTCAATCGTGCCCGGCGGCTTACTCGTCACATCGAGCACCACTCGGTTCACACCCGCCACCTCATTGGTGATGCGGTTCGAAATCTTGGCGAGCACGTCGTATGGCACGCGCGTCCAGTCGGCGGTCATTGCGTCTTCGCTCGAGACGGGGCGCAGCACAATCGGGTGACCGTAGGTGCGTCCATCCCCCATCACACCAACCGAACGAACGTCGGCGAGTAGCACGACCGGGCACTGCCAAATCTCTTGGTCGAGACCGGCAGCCGTGAGTTCTTCGCGCACGATTGCATCTGCGTGGCGCAGAAGGTCGAGTCGTTCCAACGTGACTTCACCGACGATACGGATGCCCAACCCCGGCCCGGGGAACGGCTGGCGTTGCACAATCTCAGCGGGCAACCCGAGCTCACGCCCGATGGCCCGTACTTCATCTTTGAACAGCGTGCGCAGCGGTTCGACGAGCTCGAATTGCAGGTCGTCGGGGAGCCCGCCCACGTTGTGGTGTGACTTGATGTTTGCGGTGCCGGATCCGCCACCCGATTCGACGACGTCGGGGTAGAGGGTGCCCTGCACCAAGAACTTGATCGGCTCGCCGTCGGCGGCGGCCTCGGCAACGAGGTCGCGCTCAGCCTGCTCGAACGTGCGGATGAACTCGCGCCCGATGATCTTGCGCTTCTGCTCGGGATCAGTGACCCCGGCGAGCGCGGAGAGGAACTGCTCGCGAGCATCCACCGTGACCAAACGAATGCCGGTTGCCTTGACGTAATCTTCTTCGACCTGTCGGCGCTCGTCTTGACGAAGCAAACCGTGATCGACGAAAACACAGACCAACTGGTCGCCCACTGCGCGGTGAACGAGGGCGGCGGCCACTGCGGAGTCAACGCCACCCGACAAGCCGCAAATCACACGCCCACCACCGACCTGCGCGCGAATCGACGCGACCTGTGACTCGATGACGTTGCCGCTGTTCCAGTCGTTGGGCAGGCCGGCCGCCGTGTGCAAGAAGTTTTCGAGCACGCGCTGACCGAACTGCGAGTGCTTGACCTCGGGGTGCCACTGCACGCCATAGAGCTTGAGCTCGTCGTTGGCGAATGCCGCAACGGGAGTAGCTGCCGTGCTCGCCACGATGTCGAATCCATCGGGCGCGGTTGCCACCTGGTCGCCGTGGCTCATCCACACCGTTTGATCGGTCGGTTGACCTGCAACGAGCGGGTGGTCTTTGACGACGTGCATGTCGGTAGCGCCATATTCGCGACCCCCGGTCTGCGCGACCGTTCC
>WLDR01000024.1 GCA_009704705.1 Actinomycetota bacterium
CCCAATGTCAGTGGGTACCGACATACTTCTCATCCGCCTCAAACAGGGGCGACAGTTCCGAAGGGGGAATCACCATGACCGACCCGAATTACACCGCCATGCTGGTGGTCATCGACCGATCTGGCTCGATGTCGAACATCCGTGACGAGATGGTCACTGCAGTCCGTGGTCTGCTCGACGACCAGGGAGCCGAGCCCGGCAAGTTGACCGTCGACATCTACTCGTTCGACGATGTCGTTACTCGAGAGTTTCACCTCGCGAACCCTCTTGACGTCGTTGTCTCACTTGAGCCGCGCAACTTCACCGCTCTGTATGACGCCATCGGAATTGCCGTGACGGAGTTTGGCGAGACACTCGCAGCCATGCCCGAGAGTGAGCGCCCAGACACGGTGCAGGTCATCGTCGTCACAGATGGCATGGAGAACGCGAGCAGGGAATGGCATCTGGCCCGTGTGCGCGAGCTCGTTCTTCGTCAGAAGGAGTCGCACAAGTGGGACTTCGTATTCCTCGGTGCTAACCAAGACGCCGTCATGACTGGTGAAGGGCTCGGATTCGACCGAGGTAGCTCCATGTCTTTCGACCCATCAGCCGGGGGCGTGGATGCGATGCTCAAGGCTTCGAGTCGCTACACGTCCGATCTGCGACGCAAGCAAAAGCGTGTCTTCATGATGGAAGAACGCATGGCCTCGCTCGAAGCCGAGAACGATGCCCTGCGTCGTGCAGCCGCTGAGGCGCAGGCACGCGCAGCGGAAGATTCGACGGGACAAGACGAAACCGACAGCAAGTCGGCCTAACGACTAGAAGGCGCGATCTCTGACGACCTCACCTGAGTCATCGCGCATCACGGCACTCACCGGACGAACGGAAACGTCGTCGGTGAGTGCCGTCTTTGCATCGAAAACAAAGTTGTCGAAGAGCCGAAATGCCTCCCGCTCGCGCAGGTTGTCGTGAACCTTGCTCTCGCCATCACTCCAGGTGAACTCGACCGTGAATCGAGGCGCGGGCGGGCGAAAGCTTGCCGTGCGTTCCCTCGGGGCATCCAGAAACATCATTTCCTCCATCATGAAATCTTGCGGCGACATCAATTGGTCGCTGCGCGGGCGCGACGCACGCCTGACCGGACGCTCGGTCATGTTTCCGTATCGCAGCTTGTGCTTCTCATCGCTTGTTGGGGTTCTCCACACACGCGACGGCCTCCCGCCAGTCGACAGCGGTGCGATGTCCGTCATCTCAATCAGTTGCGGCTCCATGATGCGGCGGAATGTGTCTCGCAGAAGAGTGCCGCGATCAATGCGCTCGTGAAACGACCGCAGTTCGCTCAACGTGAAGTGTTCCAAGACTCTCCACGGGTCAGGTTCGGCCAAATACTCTGAGCGGATGCGCTGCACGGCCATCTCGATCATGTCGCGGTGATCAAAGTCGAGTTCCGGCAGGTCATCCACCGGACGAACGTCGCGGGGCCGAAGCTCATCCAAAGTCGACTCGTCAACGAGCGCGTAGTGAGCAACGGAGATGACCCAGCCGCGCGGGTCGCGCCCAGGCTGATCAAAGACGTGAAGCTGTTCGATTCGCTCCACCTGAATGTTCAACTTCGTGGCGAGGCCGCGAGCGAGTGCCTGAGCAAGCGTCTCGCCCTCGCGCACGAACGTTCCCGGGAGGCGGGGGAGCGTCGAGTTCTCGGTGTCGACTACGACGCTCAGCTCGCCGCGATACACGGCCAAAACCACGGGGTCAACGGCGACGCTTGGTCGCGCGTATCCATCCAGCGAAGTCATGTCGGCCTTTCGTGCGGTCACCTCAGTGTGCCATTTACCGCGCAGTCACGCGGTATTCGGCCTCAGTGAGGAGTGAGTGTCGGTGGGTGGTCGTATCTTTTATTACATCCGCTTGAAGTTTACGCCAATGTGCGTTACTGTCTACTTCACGCAACAATGCGTAAAGAAAAAGCAACCAAAAGAAAACAGATTCCGGTCTTGAACTGGATCTGAATCCGGCACCACTCGATTAGCCCAGGAGGCGCACATGAACTCAACGATTCACACTGGCAAGGGCACGTTCCTCGGTAACGGCGTTACCGTCTTTCCGATTTGGACATCGGCTCCCGAGATGACAAACGTCTGCTTCAAGACGAAGCACCTCACGGTCACGGAGGTAGATGGTGAGCCCGATGTCAACCACCTGTCGATTACGAACAACGGCCACCGTGACCACATCGTGGTCGAAGGAGACATTTTCGAAGGCGGATGGCAGAACCGCGTCGCCGCGGCAACCATCCTCATTCCGCGCGGTCAGACAGTTCGCGTACCCGTTGCCTGCGTCGAACAGGGTCGTTGGAACGGAACCCGTTCCCACGGCGTGCAGGTTCGTCGCGCGCCGTATCGAACCCGCGCTCGCCTCAACGCAAGCCTGCAGATGAATCTCCTCGACGGCATCGTCGACGCCTCTGCCGCCCAGGGCGACGTGTGGGAAGACATTCAGCGATTCGAGGCGTCGTCCGGTTTCGTGCCTGGCCACTCGCTGTCTCTGGCGATGGATCACCTCGAAGGCCCGTCGGACAATGACATCGCAATCGATCTCGTTGCGGGTCAGCGCGGAGTGATGATTGGCATCGGTGGCTACATCGTTGCCGCGGAAATCTTCGGCTCGCACGAAGCGCTGAAGCAACGCTTCAACGCCATCATCAGTGCCGCGCGGTTTGAAGGCATGCATTCTCAGAACCGCAGCACGCCGAACTACATGGCCCGGGATTTCGCAACCGTCCTCGAGCGCAGCCAGATTGAGCGTGGACGCGAGATGCCCGAGCACGTGACGACCCCTGTCGGCCCGTTGGCGATCTCCAGCTTCGCAGTGGCTGCCGGGCTCGTACACGCGGCGGTGTTCAACAACCACCCCGCATAACCCTCGGTGCGCCCCACCCAACCACCCCCACTGCCACAGGAGGCCACATGAACAGTTCACACACATCAGCATCACGCGACGAAGCCCGCTTCATCCCCGTGCGCGCCGCCGGCAGCCTTCTCGGGCTCGCCTGCGGTGACGCGCTCGGCGCACCGTACGAATTCGGGCCGAGTCTGGCGCACACCGTCACGGTGGAAATGAAGGGTGGCGGGCCATTCAACTTCGCGCCCGCCGAGTTCACCGACGACACCGCGATGGCGATCGGCATTGCCAAGGCAATCGCTCCGGGCAAGAATCGCGTCGAACCAGACGGTAGTGATGCCATCGACCTGACCTCGGTTCTCGAAAACTGGCTGGCCTGGCTTGAGGTCACGAAAGACGTCGGCATGCAGACGGGCACGATTCTGCGTCGGCTCGTTCGTGATGGTGTCATTACCGAAGAGGCATGCCGGACTTTGGCGGAAGAACATCACGAGGCGAGTGGCGCGCAGTCGGCTGGCAACGGAGCACTCATGCGTACCGCGCCGGTCGCGCTCGCGTACATCCACGACACCACCGGTCTTGCAGATATGGCTCGACGCGTGGCGCAGCTTACGCACTGGGAAGACACCGCGGGTGACGCGTGTGTGCTGTGGTGCTTCGCAATTGTGCACGCCGTGCGCACGGGCGAACTCGACATTCGCATCGGCCTGGAAGAGCTGCCCGAGGAACGTCGCGTCTATTGGCTCGAGCGCATCGAAGAGGCCGAAGCGTCACAACCGGCGCACTTCAGCGTGAACAACGGCTGGGTCGTCTCCGCATTCCGTGGCGCGTGGTCGGCCATCTTCCACTCGCTCGCCGAGAACGGTCGAATCGACGTGGTGGATGCGCTCGAACGCGCCGTTCGAGGCGGCAATGACACCGACACGGTCGC
Organism: Actinomycetota bacterium; assembly: GCA_009704705.1. Lineage (GTDB taxonomy): Bacteria > Actinomycetota > Actinomycetes > Actinomycetales > Microbacteriaceae > RFQD01. Next base: position 3,812 of record WLDR01000024.1, read on the forward strand.
TGCCATCGCCGGTTCGCTCATCGGTGCCGCGGCCGGGGCGGCCGTGTTCCCCTCCAAGTGGCGCACGCGCATCCACGGTTGGGGCATCGCAAACGAGCGCGAACTCGTCGCACTCGCTCTCTCGACCGCGTACGCGGCAGATGTCGACCTCGACGCGTGGCCGTTGTCAGCGAGTGAGTCGGCCAAGCCAATTGGCACACTCGAGCGTCACCCGCACGATGACGGGGTCTGGCTTGGTTCGATGGACATGATCGACAACCTCCCCGCCGATGTCACGGCTGTCGTCTCGATTTGTCGCACTGGTATTCAGCAGATACCGGCGGACCGAGCAAACATCACGGAACACGTCGAGTTTTGGTTAGTCGACGATGTCGGGGCGAACATCGATTCGCGTTCCGTCGTCATCGACGCGGCGAACACGGTGGCTCGATTGCGCGAGGAAGGGCACGTTGTCTTCTTGCACTGTGTCGCAGCGCATTCCCGCACACCCACGGTTGCGGCTGCGTATTCGGCGCTGCACCTCGGTATCGATTGCATCGAAGCGCATGAGCAGATTCGTGAAGTTCTGCCCCAGGAGTTCGCGTGGCGTAATCCCGAGTTCATCGAGCTTCTCGCCACTCTGCCCACCGATGTCGGAGGGTCCCGCTAACGTCATTCAACTGCCTACAAGGCGACCAGTTATCCACGTCTACAGATCGGAGATCTTCATGAACACCACTTCCACCCAGCTCGGCGCCACGGCTCCAATTGCGGTGTCGGCAGCGCATGTTGACTCCGTCGGACCACTCACTGTCGCCTACTCTCCCGACTTTCTTGTCTGGATGCTTGGGTCAGGCGATGGCAGTCACCCCACCAACCCGGTGCGGGCCCAACTCGCCACCGAGTTTCTCGTCAGCGAACTTGCGGGGGCAACTTCGGTCTTGGATCCGACATCACTCGACCGGGCCACCGTTCGTGCGGCAATTGAGAGCGTTCATGAGCACGGCTTTGTGTCACGAGTCGTCGACGATGGGCTGGACGCTCAATGGTCAGGTCGTCGGCCGGAGATGGGCCAGACCGCAATGACCATGTTTGCAGGCACGATGGTTGCCGTCGAAAACATGCTTGCAGGAACCTCGAAGGTGGCTTTCAACCCTCAGGGCGCCAAGCACCATGCCGCGTTCGACGGATCGAGCGGATTCTGTGTTTTCAATGACATGGTCTGGGCCGCACTCGAGTTCAAGAAAGCCGGGCTGCGTCCGCTTTACCTTGACTGGGACATCCACGCTGGCGATGGAACGCAGACGATGTTGTTCGAAACAGATATTCCAACGTTGAGCATTCACAACGGGGCAACTTTCCCGTACGACGGCATGACTCGCGAACTCAGTCTTGCCGGAACGCGACACGTTAGCCATCACCTAGAGAACCACGCGTTCAACTGGTGCATCGAAGATGAGGACGGCGACGACGCACTCGCGTGGGCACTCGGCGAAGCGATGGAAGTCATCGATGAGTATCAGCCAGACGTCATCCTGCTCGCAGCGGGTGCCGACGGCATGGGTGGAGCGAACAACCTTGGCGTTGACAACACCTACACCTACGCCGGATTCACGGCCGCGGCTCATTCCGTCGCCGAGGTGGCGAACCGCTGGGCCAATGGTCGCGTGCTGATCGGGGGAGCGGGCGGCTATCAGCCACTCACGCACACGCCACGCGTGTGGGCCAACGTCGTCGAAGAAATCTACTTGGGGGTCAACTAATGAATAGCAAGCCAGCACCTCGCAGGCGCGACGAAGCCTCGCGCATCACTCCGCCCTGCATCGTCGGTGACACCCTCCGCCGTTTCTCTGCTCTCGGCCAATTCGCGTACGGGGCGGTTTCGCACGGTGCCCACCAAACGGCAACGGATGAACAGCTCATCGCGTGGTTGTTCGGTTACCAGTTGCGTGCCTTGAACCTGCAGTTCGAAGGCCTTCTCGGCGACGTTCGTGAAGAGATTGGTCGTCGTTCGGCACTCGCAAAGGCGATCATGCAGAAGGGCGATGCGTCGGGCCGATTGCATCGTCTTCAACGGATGGCCTACGGGCACGTCTTGACGTGCCGCGGAGTTGAGGTCGGCATTATCGACCGCATGGCACGACGGGCATCCGCTGTGGGGTTTTTCCTCATGAAGCTCTCCGTCGCCAATGATGAGCAGCGCGCCCAGATCGTTGCCACTGCAACCGACCAAACGCTGATTGACGTCAAGTTCTGGAACGACTTCATCGTCGACAACGCGGGGGAATCGAGCCGCGCTGCCAAAGGAATCGTGCTCGGCGACGACACCGCCGTCATTCGCCAAGAAATACGCGATCGAATCGACGAGCTGCACGACCCGGAGCTCAACCCCGAACTCAACCCCGGCTTCAACGAAGACCTCGATCCTTACGTGCAGGCCGAATTTGACCTCGGCTTGCCACCGGCGCCGTCGCCGGCGCGGGTCAAGCGCCCACGCGGACCCCACACGCCGGTGCCGAAATACAAAGACGAGTTCGCGATCTTCGATTACCGAGTCGACCACAACCTCCCCGACAACGATCCGTTCTGGACAGACGAACGTATCCTCGCCGCCCTACAACTTGGAATGGAATAAATCATGGATTACAAAGCCCCCACATACGCCGCGTCACGCGAAGCGAACGAAGAACTGTGGTCGGAGGTGCTTCCCGGCCTCTGGCAGGGCGGAACGCACTGGAAAGACGTCTTGTGGAACACGGACCGCGATCACCAGAACATCACGAGAGACGACTTCGATCTCGTGGTCACCATGTACGCCGACGCTAATCCGGTCGACTGGTTCGTTGAAGAAATCCGCCTCGGCGTGATGGACGCACACATCGATGACGTCGATTTGCCGCGTATCCTCTCCGTGGCCAAGCGCGTGCACAAAGCGTGGAAGCAGGGTGACAAGGTGCTCATTCGTTGCCAGGCCGGGTGGAATCGCTCCGGACTCATCACCGCTCTCGTTCTCATCAAAGACGGTATGGATGCCGCAGCCGCAATCGACCTCATTCGCGAGCGTCGCAGCCCGAGTGCGTTGTGCAACCGCTCATTCGCCGAGTGGCTGGTCGAGCAGGGCGAGACCGCTGTTCTCGAGCTCACGCCAACGAGTTAGTTCGCACGCACCTCGATGACGCGGAACCCCTTGTAGTGGTCGCCTTTCGTCACAACGTGCGTAGCGGAGAATCGACCCGTCATCCACGAGAGCAACGAGTCGGCACCGAGGTGCTTGGCAACGACGAAGTACGCCTCGCCACCGGGTACCAACCTCGGCAACCACATTTCGAGCATCGCGTGAAGCTCGGTTTTGCCCACTCGAATCGGCGGGTTTGACCAGATCGCCGCGAACTGAACAGCCGTAGGCACTTCGGTCGGCTTCGACACCGTGATGTTCGGGCACTCAGCTCGCGCAGCGTTGCGGCGGGTCAACTCCAGAGCGCGTTCGTTGACGTCGACTGCCCACACGCGTGACTCCGGCGCTTCGATGGCCATGGTGAGTGCGATGGGGCCCCAGCCGCATCCGAGGTCGAGCAGGTCACCTGTGGCCGGCGCCTCGGGCACAATGCGCAACAGCGCTCCTGTGCCGGCATCGACGTGCTCAGGCGAGAAGATGCCACCCGCGGTCTCCACGACCAGCTCGCGACCGGCAAGTCGAACCGAGATTTCGCTCGGGGTGAAGTCACCGGCGGGGGATGCGCTGAAGTAGTGCTCCTGGCCGTCCGTGCTCACGAGCACAAGACTATCGAGCAGTTACGGGTGACCGATGCGACCGCGACCGCTGGCCACGAGGTGGCGCCCCGAACAGACGGCCGGTTGAAACGGGCACTCGTCCATCACGATCACTGCATCGGTGAGATGCGCGTCGTAGGGGGCCGTGTCGCCCGGAGAAACACCCGCAGCCTTGACCGCTTCGAAAAGCGCGCGACCGCGGTCGATCGCCTTTGTCTCGTCGCCGTCGAGGGGTTCGCCCCACAACCATTGAACGATGGCGCCATCAGCGTCGCCACGATGAACGTCGAGTGTGTATCCACAGCCCGGGGTGCTGAGCACGTCCGCGACGTGGTATGTAAGTCCGGCCAACTTCACTAATCCTGTCTATCCCAAAAAAGTCCCTGTAAGAACCTATCGGAAAGTCAGTAAACCCTGAGCCACCGACACTCGGCGTTCACAGGGGTTAAGCCGGAGCTAGAGCAGCTCGCGAATTTCTACTTTGAGGGCATCCGCAATCGAGTAGACGTTTGCGAGGGTCGGTGAGTAGCGCGAGTTCTCGATGCGGTTGATTGTCTTGCGATCAACACCGGCCTCGCGAGCGAGTTGTTCTTGCGTGAGACCGCGCGATTTGCGAAACGCGCGAATTCGCGAACCGAATTCTTCGAGTCGATCACCGTGCGCTGCACTTCGGGGTAGAGCCATGGGAGTGTCCTTTGGATCTGTGAATGGTGATGTGACGCCGTGTGTCTCCAGGGTCGCCTTGAAGCAGGGTCCCCCGCAAACCCTGAGTCAAGGCTACGACGCATCTGTCAAGATGAAGAATTATTACTTCCACTAACCGGGGTAAATCCTGTTAATGTGCCGTAGATGGGACATTCACAGAATGCTTCCCTGCTACTGCGTGATGAAGCCAATCTGCAGATTCCAGGCACCGTCTGAGTTGATGACGAGCACGAGTGGCCCCTCGGGCAGGTCAACCTGTCCCGTCCACCAACCGGTTTGGCTCGTGAGTTCGGTCGGTCGGGGGTCGCTACCGGCAAACGACGTCATCGTGAAGTCGCCCGACGTCAATGACTGGACCGTCATCGGACCTGCCCCTCCGCCGTAGAGCAGCACGTCATTTGATGTGCCTTGCCCGAGATCCATGGATGCGGTCGAGACGGGAGCGAACTCCACGCTCCAGTTACCGGCAGACGTGATGAGAATGGTCGTCGGGGTGGCACCGATCAGCGAGGCGAGGCCGTAGGCAACCGTGCCCTGGTAGTCACCCTGAACGTCAACCAACCGAGACATCGGCTTGCCGAACTGGTTGACAACCTCGACACGGAAAACTTGGTCATCGGCACCGTTGTTCGTCACGGTGAGCAGGGCGCCCTTGATGCCCTTGGGTACGGCAACATGCGAGTTGCCTTGGCCTGTCGCCGTCAACGGAGCGAATGTGCCATATAGCGAGTTCGCCCACGCAATCGTCGGGTCAACCGTCGGTGTTGGGCTCGGGGTTGATGAACCACTCGGGCTCGACGAACCACTCGGAGTCGTCGTCGGCGACGCCGTGGGTGTGGGGGAGTTCGACGTCGATGGTGACGGTGTCGGCGTGACCGTCGGCGTGGCAGTCGAGGATCCCGACGGCGAATTCGTGGGCTGAACCGTGGGGTTCGAGTCCGTCGGACCCGGTGCGGGAGTGTTGGAGACGGCGACCACGATGACGACGACGAGGGCAACAACGGCGACTGCCGCGATAACTGCCGTCACAATCCAGGCCGTGCGAGCCGAGTTTCTGCCTGTTCTATTGGCCGAGTAATTCGACATTTCAACTCCTATTTTGTTTCAGTAGCAAACCATCCCACAGTAACGGAGGATTCACTCACTCGTGCGCGCGGTAACCTTGTGGTAATGACGACCGACGAAAACCACAGCGCCATCGACCGCATTTTGGCGCGCGCGAAGAGCGCAGACACATCCGCTCAGGTCTCAGTTTTCTCCTCGGGCAAGAAGGCGCAGGCTCTCGACGAAGCACTCCAGCCCACACCTCGATCGCGTCGGCAGTCGGAAGAATTCGACGGTGCCCAGCAAGACCTCGCTGACCGCGCCTCCCTCAAGCGAGTTGCCGGGCTCTCGACGGAACTCGAGGACGTCACCGAAGTTGAGTACCGTCAGTTGCGACTTGAGAAGGTCGTGCTCATCGGCGTCTACCAGCAAGGCACGCAAGAAGACGCTGAGAATTCCCTGCGCGAACTTGCCGCACTCTGCGAGACCGCGGGCGCGCAGGTGCTCGACGGCGTTCTGCAGCGCAGACCCACTCCAGACCCGGCCACGTATCTCGGGCGAGGCAAAGTTGAAGACCTGCGCGACATCGTCAAGGCAGCCGGGGCCGACACCGTCGTCGCCGACACCGAGCTGGCACCGAGCCAACGTCGTGCGCTCGAGGACGTGGTCAAGGTGAAGGTGATTGACCGAACCGCGGTCATCCTCGACATTTTCAGTCAGCACGCGAAGAGCCGGGAGGGCAAGGCGCAGGTCGAGCTCGCTCAGCTCGAATACCTGCTTCCGCGTCTGCGTGGATGGGGTGACTCGATGAGTCGCCAGGCCGGTGGTCAGGTCTCGGGTGGTGCCGGTATGGGTTCGCGTGGTCCGGGTGAGACCAAGATCGAACTCGACCGCCGTCGAATCAACACGCGCATGGCTCGCCTGCGCAAGCAGATCATTGCGATGAAGCCGGCGCGCGACACGAAGCGCGCCAATCGCAAGCGCAACGCCATTCCGTCGGTGGCGATTACCGGATACACGAACGCGGGCAAGTCGTCGATCCTCAACCGCATCACCAAAGCCGGTGTGCTCGTCGAGAACGCCCTGTTCGCGACCCTCGACGCCACGGTGCGAAAGTCGACCACCACCGACGGCCGCCCCTTCACGCTCGTCGACACCGTCGGGTTTGTGCGCAATCTGCCGCACCAATTGGTCGAGGCGTTTCGGTCCACACTCGAAGAAGTTCAGGATGCGGACCTCATCGTGCACGTCGTCGACGCGAGTCACCCCGACCCCGCGCAGCAACTCAAGACCGTGCGAGATGTGATCGGTGAGGCGGGGGCGCGGGACATCCCAGAACTCGTCGTCTTCAACAAGGCCGACCTGATTGATGACGATCAACGCCTCGTCGTGCGCGGGCTGGCAGCCGACTCGGTGTTCGTCTCTGCGCGCACGGGCGAGGGCATCGACGAGTTGATGAACGAGATCGCGGCGCGTTTACCGAAGCCCGACGTCGAGGTTGACCTCTTGATTCCTTACGACCGTGGTGACGTTGTGTTCGGCCTTCACAACCGTGCGCTCATCTTGTCGACCGACTACGAAGAACACGGAACACGAATCCGCGCGCTGGTGCGTGAAGCCGACGCAGCGGCTCTTGCGGTATTCTCGACCCGGTCTTAACTTCGCAAGACTTGCGAATCTTCCACTATGAAACAGCTACAGAAAGAGTGCGCGCGTGCTTGCAGCCATCCTCCCCAACACCGGTCAGAGCGAATCCACGCTGCTGTCGATCTTCATCATCGGTGGCGTTCTGGTCATCGCGGGCGTCGCAGCGATGGTGGCCGTGCGCGTGTCGCGCAAGAAGAACGCCGACGCCGCGACGTTCAAGCCAGTGGCTGCTGCCGAGAAGCCTGCTGCTGCCGAGAAGCCTGCTGCCAAGAAGCCCGCTGCCAAGAAGCCGGCTACCAAGAAGGCGGCCAAGCCTGCCGCCGACGACAACTAGTCGTTCTTCTCGAATGAGTACGCACGCGGCTGTGCAGGCCGAGCGCGCGACGGGCATCCCGTTCTCGTTCGAGGTGTATCCCGCTCGGAGCGAGTCGCAGGTCGAATCTGTTCACGAGACAGTCCAAAAACTTGCGGCCGTAGCGCCTCAGTTCATCGCCGTGACCTATGGCGCTGGTGGTTCATCGCGCGATCGCAGCCTCGACTTGGTGCGCTACATCCTCACCGAAACGAACGTGCCACCGATGGCGCACCTCACGTGCGTGGGGTCGACCGCCAACGAGGCGAACCGTCTCGTTCGCGATTTTCTTGACGCGGGCATCCGGCAGTTTCTTGCCATTCGTGGCGATGCCCCCGAAGACGCCATCGAGAGCGAAGACTTTCTCGGTGACCTGCGCAGCGCGACCGAGCTCGTGCAACTCATTCATCGCGTTCAGTCCGAGCGCGAGCCCTACACCGAGGTTGACGAGCCGCAGTGGGGCGGGGGAGCCGTGCGACTCAGCCAGCGCCGCGAACCGGTGCGCATTGGTGTCGCGGCTTTTCCGAACGGGCATCCGCAATCGCGCAATCGAGCACAAGATATCGACGTGCTTCTCGCGAAGCAGGCCCAGGGGGCAAACCTCGCCATCACGCAGTTGTTCTTTGACGCCGACGATTACCTGTCGTTCATGGTGGATGCGCGCGCTGCCGGCGTCGATTTCCCGGTGATCCCCGGCATCATGCCCGTCACAAGTTTGGGGCGGTTGAATCGCATCGTCGAGATCACCGACGAGCCCATGCCCGTTCACCTCGAGGCGGCGCTCGGCTCGGCGAGCGATGCGGCCGCTCAGTACGAGGTGGGTATCGCGCACGCCACGGAGCTCGCTCGCGCAGTGCTCGACGGCGGGGCTCCCGGCATCCACCTGTATGCCTTTAATCAGCACGCACCCGTGCTCGACGTTCTGACTCGGCTCGGCGCAATCGACTAGATCGCGGCATACGATCGGCCAGCGTATGCCCAAAACGAAAGCGCCCCGAGACTGTTTTCAGTCCCGGGGCACTTGCTTGATGAAGGGTTTTGATGGCTGAAGAGGACCATCACGAAAAGGTTACGACTCGATTCTCGACTCGTCCACCTCGAGAGACCGAAAACCCTCCACCTCGAAGAAAACTCTCAGGTTTACCCCAACGTCCCAACAGGAATTCCGAACTCATCGTCAGCGAACCGACCGCAGAACGGCGACAACCTTGCCCTGGATTTCGGCGTGGTCGCCGAGGATCGGCTCGTACGCAGAGTTGCGGGGCAGCAGCCAGGTGTGACCGTCGCGTTGCTTGAAGACCTTCACGGTGGCTTCGCCGTCGAGCATCGCCGACACGATGTCGCCGTTCTCGGCCGTCTTCTGTGCGCGCACAACGACGAAGTCGCCGTCGCAGATTGCCGCTTCGACCATCGAGTCACCGTGCACCTCGAGCATGAAGAGGTCGCCCTTGCCGACGAGCTGTTGCGGCAGAGCCATCGTGTCGTCGATGTTCTGCTCCGCCGTGATCGGAACACCGGCGGCGATGCGACCGACGAGCGGCACCATCGTCACCTCCGGCCCCAAGTCGACGCGTGATGTTGCGGGGGTGGATGCTCCGCCCACGAACTCACTTCCATCCGGGTTCAGCACCACCTCGATGGTGCGCGCCAGTTTGGGGTCGCGCCTGATGTATCCGAAAATTTCAAGCTGATTGAACTGGTGCGAGACGCTGCTCAGTGACGAGAGGCCGACGGCCGCGCCCACTTGCTGCATCGTCGGGGCGTACCCGTTCTCGTCGATGAAGGAGATGATGGCCGACAGCATTTCTGCTTGCTTGGCACTCAGTTTCTGTGTGCCACGACCGTTGTCGGTGGTAGCTGTTTCACTCGTTGACATGTCGAAAGAGTATTCGAAAACAGAAGCAGAATCAAACACATCTTCGACTGTGTCGTCGCAAATTCGAAAATTTCGAGCAAATCGACTTGACACAGTCTCAGAATCGAATATATATTCGAAACAAGTCTTCGTGTCGGGTACTCCCGGCCGAGTGCCCGACACGAGATTTAGCTCCACCGAGAACCCACGCACCACATCAGACCACGACCCGACAGCAATGTCGGAGGGTCACACAAAAGTTAGTCGCAACGAAGAGGAGTTCACGATCATGAGCACAGTTGCCTACCCCACCTACCGCCCGCAGGTTCTGCGCAGCCAGGCTGCCCGCACGCGCCTCGTGCTCACCCCTCGCGGTCGTCGCGTCATCACATTCCTCATCGCCGTGCCTCTCGCGCTCGCCGCGTTCTTCGCCATCGTGAGTGCGGGTCAGGCCGCTGCAACGAACAGCGCCGTTGTGACCGACACCTCGCACACTTGGATCACGGTCGAGTCCGGCGAAACGCTGTGGAGCCTCGCCTACGAGATTGCTCCCACCAAAGACCCCCGCGATGTGATTGCAGAGATTGTTTCGCTCAACCAGTTGAACAGCGACCTGCAGCCCGGTCAGCGCATCGCGCTTCCTACCGGTTACTAGTTCGCCCCCTAATGGACCACTGGTTTTTGTCCGACCCGACCCTCCGCCACTTGCTTGGCGACCGGATTTAGGGCTACCGCTCCGCTTTTAGACTGGCTAGGTGACCAGCCTTGACGATCTGCCGATTCGCGACGACTTGCGCGGCCGAAAGCCGTACGGTGCACCGCAGGCGCACGTGCGAGTTGAGCTCAACGTCAACGAGAACACGCACCCGGTTCCCGGCGATGTCGTTGCCGACATTCTGAGCCGCGTCGAAAGCGCACTCGGCACAATCAACCGCTACCCCGACCGCGAATTCACCGCGCTGCGTCAGGCCCTGGCCGAATACCTCGGGCACGGGCTGAGCGCCGACAACATCTGGGCGGCGAACGGCTCGAACGAGGTCATCCAGCACGTGCTTCAAGCCTTTGGCGGACCCGGGCGTTCCGTGCTCGGATTTCCCCCCACGTATTCGATGTACCCACTGCTCGCATCCGGAACCGGAACACAGTGGGTCACGGCCGATCGCGACGCTGACTTTGAAATTTTGCCCGTGACGGCTGCCACGGCAGTGGCATCGCGCAAACCAGGCCTCACCTTCTTCTGCTCGCCGAACAACCCGACCGGCACGCCCGTCTCGCTCGACGCCATCGCTGCCGCCTACGACGAAACCGACGGAATTGTTTTCGTCGACGAGGCGTACGCCGAGTTTGCCCCCGACGGCACTCCATCTGCGCTCACCCTGTTGCCGGGCCGACCGCGCTTGATTGTGTCTCGCACCATGAGTAAGGCCTTCGCCTTTGCGGGTGCCCGCGTGGGCTATCTCGCCGCTGACCCGGCCGTGGTGGATGCCCTGCGACTCGTTCGCCTGCCGTACCACCTCTCCGCTCTCACGCAGGCGGCGGCCGAGGGTGCACTCGTACACATGTCGACCATGCTCGCGATGGTGGACGACATTCGCACCCAGCGCGATCGCCTC
>WLDR01000025.1 GCA_009704705.1 Actinomycetota bacterium
CAATCGACCGGTACGGCTCGCCCCAACTCGGGCGAAACGGATTCAGCAGGTACTTCCAATTTCGAGGCTTCAGCACCGCGGAGTCGCGGCCACGCATCTGATTTCCTTCGAATTCGTTCGTTGGCTCGATGATTCGCTCGTCAATGTCGACGGTAAGGCCCAGCGCCAGTGACACCGGTTCGGCCGACTCGCGGGTGCGTTGAAGTGGTGACGCGATGATCCGTGAATAAGTGCGGTCACGGGCAGCCAGGTCACTCGCCGCGAGTGTTGCCATACGAACGCCCAGATCGGAAAGGCCGAAGCCGGGGATGCGCCCATAAAGCACACGGCCGGGGTTTAATACCTCGCCGTGACGCACGAGATGAATCTGGCGGGCCACCACGTGACCAGTCTACGAGCCGGTTGCCTGAGCAAATCCCGAAGCCAGCCATACCCGTAAACTTGGGCACTGTGACTACTCGCACTCTGATCAAAGACCTCGCGCACGCCCCCGAAGGGACCGTTTCGGTTGCCGGCTGGGTCGACACGGTGCGCGACCAAAAGAAGGTGCAGTTTGTCGTGCTGCGCGACGAGTCGGGTGCGGCCCAGCTTGTTCACCCACGACCCGAAGAAACTGACCCCATTGCCGAGATCATCAGTGGCCTCGCCGCGGGCACTCACATTCGCGTGACCGGTGAACTGAAGATGGATGAGCGAGTCAAGCTTGGTGGCTTGGAGGTCAAGGTTGCGTCGATTGAGGTAGTGACCGAAGCCATCGCCGAGACTCCTATCGCAGCCGACTCAGGAATTGACAAGCGCATGGACTGGCGCTTTCTTGACCTCCGCCACCCGCGCAACAACCTTCTTTTCCGCGTCGAGACGACGCTTGAGCACGCGATGCGCACGTACTGGATTGAGAACGGCTTTATCGAAATCCATACGCCGAAGCTGATGGCGAGCGCGTCGGAATCAAATGCCGAGTTGTTTGAACTGGAGTACTTCGAGACGAAGGCATATCTCGCTCAGAGTCCGCAATTCTTCAAGCAGATGGCGCAGTCAGCTGGGTTCGGCAAGATCTTCGAAATTGCTCCCGTTTTTCGCGCCGACCCCTCGTTCACGTCACGCCACGCGACGGAGTTCATTTCGGTCGATACCGAAATCAGCTGGATTGACAGCCACGAGGATGTCATGCGCATGCAAGAGGAACTTCTTGTTGCTGCCATCACGGCCGTGAAAGAAAAACACGGCGATGAGATCAAGGAACTGTTCGACGTGGACGTCGTTGTTCCCACGATTCCGTTCCCGCGCATCCCGCTCGCTGAAGCCAAGAAGATTGTCGCCGAACGGGGCTACGAGGTTCCTCGCGCCGATGACGACATGGATCCCGAAGGCGAGCGTCAAATCGCGGCCTACGTTGAGGAAAAGTTCGGCCACGAATTCGTCTTCTTGATCGATTACGCCTCGACGATTCGCCCGTTCTATCACATGCGTCATGCTGACAACCCGAGCTTGACGAACAGCTACGACCTGATCTGGCGCGGAACGGAAATCACAACCGGTGCTCAGCGCGAGCACCGCGTTGACATCCTCGAAGCACAGGCGCGCGAGAAGGGTCTCGACCCCGAAGAGCTTTCGTTCTATCTCGATTTCTTCCGGTACGGAGTGCCACCTCACGGCGGCTTCGGAATGGGTCTTCAGCGCGTAATGATGCTGTTGCTCCACCAGCCGAACCTGCGTGAGGTCACATACCTCTTCCGCGGGCCAAACCGACTCGCTCCCTAGAGGGCGCCGAGTTCTTTGAGTTTGCTTGTGAGGTCGGCGTCCGTCGGCTCCACCTGAAAGCTGCCGTCGGGAAATGAGATGACGGGGATGTTCTTACGGCCAGCAATCGCCTGAGCAACATCCGCGGCCTCCGGGGTCGCCTCAAGGTCAACGTAGTCGTAGTCGACACCCTGCCCATCGAGAAGGGCTTTCGATCGTCGGCAGTCACCACACCAGGCTGCGCCGTACATCGTGATTCGATCTGAGTTGTTCGTGGTCATGCCGACAGCCTAGAACCGGAACGCCCGAAAGGCGACACCTTCGCAGCTCGAAGCCGGCGCGGTATATTGGCGCTCAGCAGCTTTCCGCCTGCCTCACCGACAAAAGCCCGAAAGGTTTTACCCGTCATGCTCATTCTCGATTTTCTCGGGGAATTCATCCTCATATTCCTCGTCATCACCTACTTCATGATTCTGATCAACATTGTTTCTGACCTGTTTAGCGACCACAACCTCGGCGGTTTCGCCAAAGCCCTCTGGGTCATCGCTCTCATTGTCACCTGGTGGCTTGGCGCTCTTGTGTATCTCATCGTGCGTGGAGGTGGCATGGCCGCTCGTCGTCAGGCCATGTTCAAAGAAGCAAAGAAGGAACAAGACGATTACATTCGCTCCGTGGCTGGCGCCAGCCACGCCGACGAGATTGCCAAGGCGAACTCGCTACTCAAGTCGGGTGCAATTACTCAGACTGAGTTCACTGCGCTGAAGAAGAAGATTCTGGCAGGCAAGTAAGTCCTCGCAGGTCGAACGTGATTGCTTCGACCAGCACATGTTCGGGTGTTCGCTTCGCGAGCACCCGAACATTCGTTAGCGAGCCAAAAGCAGATGCCTCACGGAATCAGCACGGACTCAATTGCTCAGCGCGAGTTTAAAGCGGACCGGGTCAATGTGCCAGAAATTGTGCTGCTTCCCGTCAATCAGCACGACCGGAATCTGCTCCCAGTACTCAGTGTGTAGCGCGGGGTCGTCGTCGATGCTCAGTTCAACGAGATTCCGTTCGCCGGGCTCGTTACGAAGTTCTTCAAGAACAGACGTGATCACCGAACGCGCGTCGTCACACAGGTGACAGCCAGTCCGCCCAATGAGCGTGACCTCGTGACTAGTCACCGTCGAAGATGTGGCTCACGATGACTCTGTTGATGAGGTCATTCCACTTCTCAGGATCAACTTTTTCTGTGCTGATGTCATCTACGACGCGGCCCAACGTATAGGCCTGAATGAACACAGCTGTGGCCATCGAGTCAATATCGGCACGAATCCAGCCGCGACGCTGTGCCTCTTCGATATGGCCTTGAAGGGCGTTCGTCATGCGGGCCTGTTCTGCTCCGAGAACAGCCTGAAAGCGCGGGCTAAAGCCAGCCAGCCCGAACGCGCGGGCACGCTCGAGGCGATTAAGTCGACGACTGGCATCCTGCGACTGCGCAGTGATAGCGAAAATACCCTTGCGGATGTCCTCTCGCGACTGCGCGGAGTCCAAAATACTGCTCATGGCGGCCACCGATTCATTCACCCACTGCGTGATGCGATACGCGAGTCCGGTCTCGTGCAACTCTTCAAAGTCAGCAAAGTGGTGGTAGAGCGACCCGCGTGAGATTGCGGATTCGTTCAGAACCTCTTCAACCGTGACATGTTCTGGGTCTGGTCCGTCAAGAAGACGCACCATCGTCATGATGAGTTTTTCACGTGTCGGATGCATTGTTTTTCTTGCCATAAATTAATAGTATCGGCGGTCTAGAAAAATCAAAAACTCAAACGAAAAGCGCCTTCCAAAAAAATGGACGGCGCTCACTCGCTTATGTCGCAAGAAAAGTCGATGACTACTTCTTGTTGCGGCGCTGGTGACGAGTTTTGCGAAGCAACTTGCGGTGCTTCTTTTTCGCCATGCGCTTGCGACGCTTCTTGATGACGGAACCCACGAAAACCTCACAGGATGAAACGGAGTGGGGGCGGATGCCCCGAAGATACGGCTTGGAAAAGCCTTCGGTGAGTCTAGCGGATTAACGCCACGGTGCTTTGCCCACCAAATCTGCAGCCGCAGCCCCCAGATCCCGAGCTAGGTTGACGACCACGGCGGGGAGCGGTGACGCTGTCTTTCCTCCACTCGAGCGTGACCCTGGGTCGCGACGAGAACGCTCCGCCCTGAAAAGATCGAGCCACGCGCCCGCATCGCGGAGCGGCGCGGCGTCGAGGCGATAGAGCCGGTGTTGGCCGACTTCACGAACCGAAACAAGCCCGGCTTCGCGCAACACCTTGAGCTGCTTTGAAACAGACGGCTGGGATAATCCAGTTTCGCCAACAATTGTCGACACACTGACTTCGGGTGAAGCTGAGCTCGAGCTTTCCAAAAGCAACTGAAGAATCGTGCGGCGCGTTTCATCGCTCAACACGTCAAAAATATCCGCCATGAGCTCAAGGCTAGTGCGCCGTTTACCCGAGATGGCGAGGGCTAACATTTGACTATGCAGAGTCACGCGCGTTCGCTCACGTTGTCGCGCATGCTCAAGCCGATTCGCGAAGGAATCGAGACGTTCGCGAACCGATCCCCGTCACAGTTCGCAATCGCTGTCTTCGCCGCGATGATTCTTGTCTTTAGTTTCTTGTTCGCACTCCCCATGGCTTCCGCCGACGGCCAGGCCACCAACTATGCGGATGCCCTGTTCACCGCCGTCACGACGGTTTGCGTTGCAGGCCTCACGACGGTCGACATGGCGACGCACTGGTCTCCATTCGGAAACGCGCTGATCGTGATCGCATCTCAAGTCGGCGCCATCGGCGTTCTGACCCTCGCCTCGATTCTCGGGCTCGTCGTCTCTGGGCGTCTCGGGCTTCGGGCGCGACTCTTGGCCGCAGGTGACACAAATCCGGTGCGCATGCACGCCGGTCCGGTGAGTGAGGGGCAAGCAATTCGCTTAGGCGACATTGGTGGGTTGCTCGTCACCGTCGCGGTGAGTCTTCTCGCCATCGAAGCGGTCATTGCGGTCGGCCTTTTTCCCGGCGCGTTGGCCGCAGGCTACGACGTGGGCACCAGCGTGTGGATGAGCATTTTTTACTCTGCAATGGCGTTCACCAATACCGGAATCACGCCCAACGTGGGAGGCATCTTGCCCTTCGCCGAGAACTACGCATTTCTCGGTCTGATCATGGTCGCGGTCACCATTGGATCACTCGGATTTCCCGTTATCCACGCGATCCGCACAAATTGGCGTCGGCCGCGCTCCTGGCCGCTTCACGTCAAGCTCACCATCTCGTCATGGTTCATGTTGTGGGTGGTGTCATCCGCGCTGTACCTGCTTTTTGAATTCGGCGGTTCGAGTCAATTTGCGCAAATGAGTATCGGAGACCGCATTTTTCAGGCGGGATTCATGTCAACCATGAGTCGCTCCGGGGGCTTCAACGTCGTTGACTACTCGCAGCTCGACACCACCACGCTCATGTTGACCGACATCCTCATGTTCATTGGCGGTGGTTCCGCCTCGACCGCCGGCGGAATCAAGGTGACAACGCTCGCCGTTCTGCTTCTCGCGGCGTTTGCCGAAGCCACCGGGCGAAGCAGCATGGAGGTTTTTCGTAAGCGCATTCCGAGCGACGTGCTCCGCCTTTCCGTCAGCGTTCTTCTCTGGGGTGTCGCCACCTGTGCCATCGGCACGATGATCGTGAGCGAGCTCTACGATGCCCCATTCGAGTTCATCCTGTTTGACGTCATCAGTGGTTTTGGAACCGTCGGCTTGTCTACTGGAGTGACCGCGGCAGCTCCCGATTCAGCTCAGCTCGTCATTGCCCTCATCATTTTCATGGGCAGAGTTGGTACCGTAACGTTGGCTGCCGCACTTGCTCGCCAGCAAGTTGGTCGTCTTTTCGTTCGACCCGAAGAAAGGCCCATCGTTGGCTAAGAATAAAATCAACCACGACGACGCCGTGCTCGTTATCGGCTTAGGTCGATTTGGGGGAGCTATTGCGACCGAGCTTGCGCGAACCGATCGCGAAGTGCTCGCGATCGATTCGGGGCTCGATCGAGTCCAACGGTTTTCGACAATCGTGACGCACGCGGTCGCTGCCGACGTCACGGACATTGACGCGCTTCGTCAGATTGGTGCTGAAGCATTCGGCACAGCTGTCGTTGCCGTCGGGTCTTCGGTTGAGGCGAGCGTTCTCATCACGGCGAATCTCGTGGAATTGGGCGTGCCAAACATCTGGGCAAAGGCCATCAGCAAGTCACACGGCATGATCTTGACCAAAATCGGAGCATCGCACGTCATCCAGCCCGAGCAAGAAGCCGGCGAGCGCGTAGCTCACCTGCTATCAGATCAGCTCCTCGACTACACCGAGGTCGAGCCGACTTTTGTCATGGCCCGCATGTTCGCGCCGGGGGTGCTCATCGGCAAGACCCTCGCTGAGGCAGGCACTCGTCGGGACTATCGCATCACGGTTGTGGGTGTGAAATCAGGAGGCGCCGACTTCACGTATGCGACAGCCGACACGGCCATTCACGAATCAGACCAAATCATCGTGGCTGGTCGCCCCGAAGATGTTGACGCTTTTGCGAAGCTCAAGAGCTAAAGCACGTCGGGCTAAATTACGTCGAAGTCTGGGATAGGCAAAGGCCCAGGCCCCCCGACCTAAGCTGTGCCCATCTCGTGTTGACGAGCGACGGCGGCGTCTGTTGCGTCCGTGAAGATGTTCTTCAGATCTGCCGCTTCGAATACAGCGATTGCGCGCTCGGTCGAACCGCCTGGGCTCGTGACGCGGCGGCGCAACTCAGCGGGCGACTCGCCAGATGCATCGAGAAGGTCGAGGGCACCACGGAACGTTCCGCGAACCATGCGTTCGGCCTGTTCCCGGGTGAATCCCTTTTCGACGGCAACCGCCGTGAAGGCCTCAATAATGAAGAACAGGTAGGCAGGCCCCGAACCTGATATCGAACCGAGTGCATTGATTTCTTCCTCTTCGATGACCAAGACATCGCCAACGGTCTCAAAGAGTTTCACGGCGAGGTCGAGGTCGCCCGGTTGCACCCGCGTTCCGCCCGCGATTCCGGTTACTGCACGACCGACGGTCGCGGGAGTATTTGGCATCGTTCGCACCACCGCTTGTCCGCTAGGCAAATGCGCTTCCATCGTCTGCGTTGTGACGCCGGCGGCCACGCTCACGATAAGGGCGTTTGGCTCGAGGGAATCAGCAATCTCGTCAAGCACGTCGGCAACCATCGCGGGCTTCACGCCAATAATGACAATGGATGCACCGACCACTGCCTCTCGATTCGCATGAGGGTTGGCCCCGGTCGCCGTCGCGATCACGCGCGGCTCGTCGGCAAGACTCGCCGCGTTGGCCGTGTCTCGGTTCGTCACTCGAATGCCACCGGCCACCGTGACGTGAGGCGCAAGCAGGCCTAACAGAATCGCTCGACCCATTGATCCGGCCCCCACAATTGCGATCGTCGGCAGGTGCACTTGAGTGGGGGTCATGTCACTCATTCTAGAATCGACGAATGAGTACTCACGGAGGCAGACGAGCAATCATTGCCGCACTGCTAGCAAATCTCGGTATCGCCACAACAAAATTCATCGCGTGGGGTTTCTCCGGCGCGGTATCGATGCTCGCTGAAGGAGTGCACTCTCTCGCGGATTCGGGAAACCAGCTGCTCCTGCTTCTGGGCGGTAAGCGCGCTCAGAGGGATGCGACACCGACACACCCCTTCGGTTATGGCCGGGAGCGTTACTTCTACGCGTTCATCGTGTCGATCATCCTCTTCACCATCGGTGGTGTCTTTTCGATTTACGAGGGCATCAACAAACTGCAGCATCCGCACGAACTCGAAATGTGGTGGCTGCCGCTTCTTGTTTTGGCCATCGCCATAGTTCTCGAGTCGCTCAGCCTGCGCACCGCCGTCAGGGAGTCCAATCCGTTGCGCGGGTCTGCCTCGTGGATTCAGTTCATTCGTCATGCCAAGGCCCCCGAGTTGCCCGTGGTGCTTCTCGAAGATTTGGCCGCGCTTCTCGGGCTGGCCTTCGCTTTTGTCGGTATCGGGCTCACGGCCATCACCGGCAATGCGATGTTCGACGCGATCGGCACACTGTGCATTGGTGCGCTTCTCGTGGTGGTTGCCATCGTGCTGGGAATCGAAACGAAGTCGCTTCTGCTGGGTGAAGGTGCTCGACCAGACGACGTCAAGGCAATCTCGCGCGCGATTGAAGCTTCCCCAAAGGTCACCGGGCTCATTCACATGAAGACCCTCTTCGTCGGACCAGAAGAGCTTCTCGTCGCGGCGAAAGTTGGCTTCACCGCAACGTCAAAACTGAGCGACGTGGCGAGTGAAATCGATGCGATCGAAAAGAGAATTCGAACTGCGGTTCCAGTTGCTCGGGTCATCTACATCGAGCCTGACGTCGTTCGGGTGACGGCTAAGAACGCGCCGAGCACAGAAACGATTGTGGTGCGAGGCCGCGACTAATTGCGACCCGGACGTTCCTCGAAGAACTCCCTCAGCAACGTTGCGCACGCGGCCTCTTCGACGCCGCCGATGACCTCAACGCGGTGATTCAATCTGCGGTCGCGCAATAGATCAAAGAGCGACCCGGCCGCGCCCGCCTTTTCGTCCCATGCCCCGAATACGACTGTCGGGATGCGGCTACTCAGAATCGCCCCGGCACACATCACGCACGGCTCGAGAGTGACGACCAGCGTGCACTCTTCGAGACGCCACTCGCCGAGATGATCTGCCGCACGTCGAATGGCCAAGACCTCCGCGTGGGCCGTCGGGTCGCCCGTGGCCTCACGCTCGTTGCGGGCGTGGCCGATGACATCGCCGTTCTTGTCGATAACGAGTGCGGCAACGGGCACGTCGCCGGTCGCAGCGGTGAGGCGCGCATCCTCGATGCATCGCTGCATGAGTTCGATGTGTGTGTGGGCGACCGAGGTCATGACCCAAGGCTACGCGCAGGGGTGTGTTGCGCGCGCGATGAGAGTGCGACGTTGCGTTGTGAGCAACGCGATTCCTGCACTATCCTTTTGCACATGACTAACCGTGTTCGCCCCGAGTCCGCCATTGAGGTGATGGGATTTGTCGCGATGATGACGCGCGACGCGAACTCGATGTGTTGTCGAATGTGTTGTTGTTAGAACCTCATCGCTCTCACAAATACATTCACCGCCGAGTGATTCACGCGTGACGAAGTTCGTCGAACTTCGCGTGAAGAAAGCACCATGAAGACCATTGGTTTTGGTGCCGGCACAACACAAAGGACTTTTGCATCATGGCTGTTACCAAACTCTCCCCCGTTCCCGATGAGACACCGCGTCCATCCGTTACGGCCGTTCCGCGCGAAACACGGGCGCGCGGTTTTGCGCTTTACGTCGGTATCGACGAAGCGGCCGCCGCTGCCAACGGAATCGATCTGACCCAGATTGTGACCGCGCTGCGAAACCTGACTGCTGAATTGGCGCCGGGTGCCGAGACCTACGCCGCCGTCGCGTTAGCACCGTCGGGTTCTGGCGGCCGCGATGTCGATGTCGTTCGCCTGGCATTGCAAGAGCCCAGCGCCGTCGCGCGTCACCGCACTGACGAAGACCCAGACAGCATGGAAGGCACAGGTGTGATCGTCGACATCTCACGAAAGCGTGTGGTAATCGACGACGAAGTTGCTCCGCTGACCTTCAAGGAATTCGAGCTCATCCAATACCTCGTGACGCACAAGGGACAGACGATTTCTCGAGCTGAGATTATTCGGTCGCTGTGGCGAGCGGACGACGTCGACATTCCGAACGACAGAACCATTGACGTGCATGTGCGCCGCCTGCGCTCTAAGCTTTCGCGATTTGAGGACATTGTGCGAACGGTGCGCGGTGAGGGCTACCGCTTTGATGAGCATCCCGATGTCACGATTCTGTTCGCGAGCGCGCCGAGCCCCGACGTCTTCTAGAGATCAGCACTTGTGCTTCGTTACCATTCCGTTATAAACTGACGTCAATGACCGTTTGCTGTGACGGTTGTGAATGTGATTGCTAACACTCTTGGTGTATCTGAAGAGGGCCGGCCCGAGAGGGCGGGCCCTCTTTCGTTTCCCCGCCGAACGCTCCGGTTCCGACCCCGAACGCACCTCCAGAAAGCGGCGGTGACCTCATGTCGTTAGGGTTGAGTCCACGGAAACGACGAAGCCTCAGGAGGGCGAATGGGCAACGCAATCGTGTGGCTTCGCGACGACCTTCGGCTCGCCGACAACCCCGCGCTCAATGCTGCAATCTCACACGCCCAGGCAACGGGTGGCCGTTTGGTCATTCTGTATGTGCTCGACGAAGTCAGTGGCGGCGTTCGACCGCTCGGTGGTGCTGTGAAGTGGTGGTTGCATCACAGCCTCGAACGTTTGGCCGCGCGTATCGAACGGCTTGATGGAACCTTCATTTTGCGTCGTGGCGCTGCTTTTGACGAGCTCCGAAAACTCCTGCGCGAAACCGACGCCACGGGCGTTTTTTGGAATCGGCGATACGGTGGTGCAGAGCGCGACCTCGATGCAGAGATCAAGGGCTACGCGAGCGCCGCCGGGCTCGAAGCGCAGAGCTTTCAGGCCAACCTCATGTTTGAGCCGTGGACGGTTCGCACGGGCGGCGGAACTCCGTACACGGTATTCACGCCGTTCTGGAAGTCGTGCCTGAACCGGCCCGAGCCCATTCGCTCGCCGTTGGATGCTCCGACAAATCTGCTGGGACTCGATTCGAGCTCAACTCCGGCACGCGACGCGCTCGCCAGCGACGACCTCGATGCGTGGAGTCTGCTGCCCACAAATCCCGATTGGTCACTTGGACTGTCTCTTCGCTGGCAGCCCGGAGAAGTGGCAGCGCACGAAAAACTCGAACACTTCATCGAACACAGGCTCGAAGGCTATGCGGCCGGTCGAGATTTTCCCGCGGACAACAACACAAGCGAGCTGTCGCCCCACTTGCGCTTCGGCGAGATTTCACCGTTTCAAATCTTCGAGCGCATTCGCCGCGTGCCAACTTCTGGCGCTAGCGATGACATGCTCGAGGGCATCCGCCGATTTAAGGCAGAGGTGGGCTGGCGGGAGTTCAGCTACAACCTGCTCTTCCACTGGCCCGATCTCGCGACCAACAATTTCGATAGTCGCTTTGATCACTTTGAGTGGAGCGACCCCAACGACGGTCGGCTCGCCGCTTGGAAGCAGGGAACGACGGGAGTGCCGCTCGTCGACGCGGGGATGCGTGAGCTCTGGCAGACCGGGTACATGCACAACCGCGTGCGCATGGTGGCAGCGAGCTTTTTGATTAAGAACCTGCTCATTGATTGGCGAATCGGAGAGGCCTGGTTCTGGGACACCTTGGTTGACGCTGATCCGGCCAACAATGCTGCAAGCTGGCAGTGGGTTGCCGGATGCGGTGCCGACGCGGCTCCCTACTTTCGGGTATTCAACCCAATGCTGCAGGCAGAGAAATTCGATCCAGAGAAGCGATACCGTGAGCGCTACCTCGGCAATTACGAGACGGATATTGACTATCCGGCACCCATCATCGACCTAGCAACAAGCCGCGGTGAAGCGCTCGAAGCTTTTGCGAACGTGAGCGGTCGCTCAAAGCAGGTTCGGCCACCAGCCTCACTGACCTAGAGGTTGACGAGAAGTTCGGTGATTTCGTCGGCCGTTGTCTTCCAGTTGAAGGTCGACGCCACAACAGTCGTCGGGTCACTGATTTTCGTGACGGTGCGCTGAAGTGTGGCTTCGATCCCCTCGCTTATGGACTCGACACTCGATGGGTTCACAAATACCACGGCTTCCGTTTTCCACTCGGCCAGTGCGCCAACCCTCGAAGACACGACGGTTGCTCCCGTAGCGAGTGCTTCGAGAGGTGGAAACCCGAAGCCCTCGTAGAGAGACGGAAACACGACTGTCGAGACCCGATAGAGGTCTCGCACTTGAACCGCCGAAATGTTGCCCACGTGCGTGACGTAATCCGGCAGCGTACCGAGAGCCTCTCCGTCCGACCCGGACAAAATCAATCGCAGGTCAGGCCATCGTTCGCGCAGCTTTGCCACCGCCGCCAGCAGCCGAGCATGATTCTTGTGCGGCAGTGCTCTCGCCGGAAAAAACAGCAGTGCTTGAGCGACAGGTTTTCCCGCAGCCATGGTGCGTGCCGGCTCCGTCAGCAATTCCGGCGAGGCCGCCGCGTGGAAAATAGTGGTGTCGATTCCCGGGTACACGCGACGCACCCGGGTTGGGTCGACACGAAGGTGCGAAATGACGGATTCACGAGAGAAGTCGCTGACCGTGACAACCGCGGCCGCCCGAGACGCTGGTCGCTCGTAGGTGAATTTGCGATAGATGCGTTGTGCCACGGTAAACGCCCCTGGCATGTCTCGGTGCTGCACGTCGTGGATGATGCTGACAGTCTTCGTGCGACCCCGCGGAGCAGGTTGCACAGCGCTGAGTGGATACACGGCGATGTCGATCCGCCCGCCGGCGGCCGACTCGATGTCTGACCAAATACTGTGACGTCGGAGTGTCGAATTTAACCACGCCCAGGCTTTGCTTCCATGCGTCAGGCCCGCAGTAACGGCGTCGATGGTGATGTCACGAAAATTATCACGGTAGATCGTTTTCGACGTGTTGACCGGCTGAAAGTGGTTCGGCTGCCGACCTCGAACCACCGTGATGTCCAGTCGCTCGTCGGCATTCTCGCGCAGATGCAACACGAGATTTTCCGCATACACCTCTGTGCCGCCCATTCCGCCAGAAACAAGGGTCGGAAGCATGACGGCGATACGAAGTCGTGCAGCCGTGTCGGCGTTAGGTGCGCGGTGAGATGAGGCGCGTGGGTGTCGAGAAGCGATACGGTCAGTTTATTGGCGCACGGCTGTGGTGATGAGCCTCTCGCACAGTGTCCTCCCGAGCAGATAGAGGTGACGAGATTTCCACGAACAGTGAAAACCGTCTTGTGCTTCTTGGCTTCGATCCAGCAAACGCGGTGCCGAGTGGTATCGGTCG
Organism: Actinomycetota bacterium; assembly: GCA_009704705.1. GTDB lineage: Bacteria > Actinomycetota > Actinomycetes > Actinomycetales > Microbacteriaceae > RFQD01. Next base: position 12,782 of record WLDR01000025.1, read on the forward strand.
CTATACCCGGGAGCTGTTCTCCGCGATGGCCGCTGCCCCGCCTCATTCGGGATGCACCGTAGCTCGGGTATCCGTCGAAAATTGGCGACGTGCAGCGACGGCACGGACTTGGGCGCTAGGACTCGGCGGCAGTCAACGCGACTCTGCCCTGCCGACATCGCTCCACGCAACGAGCGTTCTGGCTCCACCTCGGCGCAAACAACCACTCGTGACGACGATTCATGACCTCGTGGCATTCACGCATCCCAAAACCCTCACGCCGCACGGCGCTCGGTGGCATCGTCGAATGATCACACGCGCCGTGGCCCATGCCGACGCAATTGTTGTGCCGACACAAGCGGTTGCCGAACAGCTGATCACGGCGTTCCAAGGGCAGGCCACGGGGCTCCGTCAACGGATTCACATCATTGGTGGGGCTGCGTCCCTCGTGCCGGCGAGCAAGCCCGAGGCTGACCGCTCCATCGCTCACCTCGAGTTACCCTCGGGTCCATTCGTCGTTTTCGTCGGCACTCGGGAACCCCGAAAAGGCCTAGACCTGTTGATTCCCGCTGTAGCCCGAGTCCCCGACTTGTCATTAGTGCTTGTCGGGCCGGGAGGTTGGGGGACCCTCAACATCCGGAAAATTTCTCAAAAGTCAGGAATGGAATTGAGCGGAACCAACAAACGCCTTTTCGTCACCGGGGTACTCGACGACATCGCACTCGCAACGGTGATCGAACGCGCGCAAACACTCGTCATGCCAAGTCGTGCCGAAGGGTTTGGGCTGCCCCTTGTCGAAGCCATGCACCTCGGCACTCCCGTGGTGCATTCTTCTGACCCCGCGCTGGTCGAAGTCGCCGGTGGCGCAGGAATCAGTTTCGAACTCAACGATTCTGACTCCAAAAACATTGAGCTCCTGAGCGCAGCCATCGTTGACGCAGCAGAGAATCGCCACTCACTGCGCGCGGCCGGGATGCAGCGGGCGCAAGCTTTCTCCTGGGGTGAATCTGCGCGTCGTATTTGGGACATCCACCTGAATCTTTGACCCGGCCCACCGGGTCGCCCTCAGCGACGCAATACGATTAGAGCGTGGGGCCGACATACGACGATCTAGACGCGCTCGAGGC
>WLDR01000026.1 GCA_009704705.1 Actinomycetota bacterium
GACGGATTCGCGGGAACACTTCTCGATGACGTCGAGGTGCTCATCCTCGACGATGCTGGTCTTCCCATTCCTGAAGGCGACACGGGCAACGTTGCCATCAAGCGCGCCTTTCAGCCGCAGGAATACCTGAACGACCCAGTGACGACAGCACGCACTTTCCGCGACGGTTACTTCTTTCCCGGTGATACCGGTTACCTCGTGGGCCGCGATTTGTTTCTCGCGGGGCGTTCAAGCGAAATCATCAATGCCGCCGGTGTGAAGGCCGATCCCGCGCGTATCGAATCCATTGTCTTCGCGTTTGGCGGCATCACGGATGCCGCGGTGTTTCCTCTCGAAACATCCCAAGGGCTGACCAAGATTGCCCTGGTTTTTGTGGCGGATGCGGTGCTCGACGTGACCGCCATGCTCGCCTACCTGCGCGACCAGTTGGGGGAGTCGTCCCCGAGCCACGTGGCCCGCGTGCCACGCATCGCGCGTAACCACATGGGCAAGGTTAATCGCGCAGAGCTTGCGCAGACTTTTGCCCAGCAGGTCACCCTAGGTTTTTCGGTTTAGGTGACTGCTTGGCACTACGCTCGAGGCATGGAAAAGCTTTCAACGCATCGCCGTAACGTTGCCGCATTTGCGGGACTCGGCCTTATTGCGACCCCCCTCGTAGCCCTGGGCAACCCAGCTTTCGCGTCGACCGAAGACTGCACGGCGGTTGACCCGAGCGCGACAGAGGTTTCCGCGGGAGTATGTGAGATTCAGTTTGTCGAAGCAGGTGATTTCTCGATTGCTGCTCCATCCGGCGTCGCCAAGATGTCTGCGGTACTCGTCGGCGGCGGCGGGGGACACAGCAGTTATAACGGAGAGTATGCCGGCGGGGGAGGTTCCGTTGTTTACGTTGCCTCCGTCAACACTTCGGCACCAATCGAGGTGACCGTTGGCGAAGGCGTCGACGGAGCGGTCGACGCGGGGGGCGCGTCCTCAGTGAATTCGGATGAAGCCGCCGGTGGCTTTAGCGGCAATCGAGACGGCACGACGACGGGGTGCATGTGTGGTGGCTACAGCGGAAACGGAAATGCGGGATGGCTCAGTGATGAAGGTGGGGCTGGCGGTGGTGCAGGCGGGTCCGCCATTGATATCGCAACAGGTGGTCTCGGACGCACCGCTTCGGCTGTGGCGAACGACGCAGAGATGTGGCCGGCACTTCCGGGTGAACCTGCTTACGGACCGGGCGGCTTGTTCGGTGTCACCGTCACTCCGGTTGAGACCGCCGGAGCAGGTGCACCGAGTGACGGTTCGGTCGGTAACGACGGGCTCGTCATTCTGCGCTGGACATACGCCGGACTTGCAAACACGGGACTGACGACCTGGAACATCGCACTGGGAGCCATGTTCGCAGCGGGCCTATTCTTCGTGGCGTTTGGCTCGTTGTCGGCACGCAACAAGTTGCGCTTCGCTGGCAGTCGCGAGCGTCTCGTCGGATTGCTGAAGGACGCGAATGATCGGCTGACTCGCGAGGATTCCTCTCGTCGTGACGACGTGAGCTAACCGTTCGTAGCATTCTCGAAAAGCCGGGGCAGGGTAATTGCCCCGGCTTTTCGCATGCTCGTCAAGCGCGCAAGCAAAACCATCGCTTGGGTGACCGAACGACTCGTACACTGAACACATGAGCTACGAAACCCGCGCCTTTGCCGCATTTGACACCACATCACCCCTGCGCCCACTCACAATTCTTCGTCGAGATGTAGGCCCGAAGGATGTTCGAATTGACGTCGAATTCGAAGGCATCTGTCACTCCGACATCCACACGGTAAACGGTGACTGGGGACCCCAGCCGTACCCAGTGGTTCCGGGGCATGAGGTCATTGGGCGTGTTGCCGAGGTTGGCGCATCCGTGAAGAAGTTTGCCGTGGGAGACCTCGTCGGTGTCGGCGTTTTTGTCGATAGCTGCGGGGAATGTGTGAGCTGCAAGGATGGTCGCGAGCAGCACTGTTCCAATGGCCCGGTTTGGACATACGGAACGCCGGACCCCGACTTCGAGGGTCAGATGACCCACGGCGGATACTCGCAGTCGATCGTCATCACCGAAAAGGCCGTCATGCGCGTGCCGGACAACCTCGACCCCGCTGCGACGGCACCGTTGCTGTGCGCGGGCATCACCACTTATTCACCGCTGAAGACATGGGGCGCTGGCCCCGGCAAGCGCGTCGGCATCGTTGGCATTGGTGGACTCGGTCACCTGGGCGTCAAGTACTCACACGCCCTCGGTGCGCATACCGTTGGTTTCACCACCAGTCCCGAGAAAGCGGACATGATTCGCGGTCTTGGCGCCGACGAGGTCATCGTTTCAACCGATGAAGACGCGATGGCGAACGAGGCAGAAACCTTCGACCTGATCGTGTCGACTGTTCCGAGGTCGCACGACCTGAACCCCTACCTTCGGTTGCTCAAGGTAGATGGCACGCTCGTGCTCGTCGGAGCAATTGAACCGCTGACCGAGCCGATTGATTCGCGCTTGCTCGTTCTCAAGCGACGTCGACTTGCTGGGTCGAACATCGGCAGCCTCGCAGAATTGCAGGAGATGCTCGACTTCTCTGGCAAGCACAACATCGTTGCCGACATTGAGCTCATCAATGCCGACTACATCAACGAGGCTTTCACGCGCGTCACCAAGAATGACGTCACTTTCCGCTTCGTGATTGACACGAAGACGATTCCGTCAGAGTAGGCCTCCACCTCTCACGTGAGGTCGTGGTGGATCCTGAGAACGGGCCCTATGGACTAACCGGGAGCCGCCCGTAAACTAATGTCCGTGTTGCGACGGACGTTTCTTGGTGGCGTGGTTGGGGTCGGCGTAACGACAGTTCTCACCGCGTGCATTCCGTTACGCGCGGAAGACGCTGTCATCGAGCCCCTGCCCTCGGGCAGCTTGGCGCCACTGCCAACCGCCCTCCCGGGGCCACAGATTCTCCCTCTTGATCCGACGATGCCGGTTTTTGGTGTCCCATCGGGTTCGATCTACAGTTTGCCGACAACTGTGGGTAATCCGATCGCGTGGACAGTTGACGACGGATGGGATGCGGATGTCGTTGAGTCGTACGCTGTTTTTGCCCGCGAGACGGGTGCCAGATTGACGTTCTTTATATGTGGTTCGGCAAATGGCTGGAGTCGGTCGGCCAGCATTCTGAAGCCTCTTGTTGAGTCAGGACAAGTGCAGATAGCAAATCACACACACAGCCACATTCGCATGGTCGACGCAAGTGATGATGTGATTCGTGCCGAGCTCATGACGAATCACGACGTCATCCAGAACCTCTTCGGCGTGGATGCGCGACCGTACTTTCGACCGCCCTTTGGGGTGTACGACGAGCGAGTGGCCCGTGTCGCTGCATCCGTCGGCTACACCGTGCCGGTCTTGTGGAACGGAACCCTTTCTGATGCGGGAGCGATTGATCCGACCCTTCTGGTGGATTTCGCTTCGCGATACATGAAGCCCGGCGTAATTTTGTTGGGGCATGCAAATCACTGGCCCGTCGCAACTGTTTTTCCTCAGCTGGTCAAGATTTTGGAGGATCGAAATTTGGTTACCGTGACCCTCAATGATGTGTATCGCGCATGATGGGGCGATTGTTGCAGTGGCTCCTCGCATTCATCGCCGGGGGTGTCGCCGTCTTCGTGCTTCTCACGCTGGCAAACGGCAAACTCCCTGTTCCCCTGCCGACGTCGACGCCCTCGGCAACGCCCTTCGTGATCACGGACGATGCGTGGGCGTCAGTTTCGAACCCCGCATTACCCGTCTCCGTTGTTGCACCAGGTTCCACCGTGACTCTGGCCCAGCCAGCACAGGTGGAGATTGCGCTGGGGTCGGGCAAGCTCGCACTCATCAACGTGGTTGTGGATGCGCCCACACTCGCCCCAGATGACGACCAGGCCATTCTGCGCAAGGCAGTTCCGCAACTCGACGGAATGGAGGCGTTCTACTTTCAGGTTCACGTCACGAAAGTCGCCGGTGACGCGTTAGCCGGCGCCGACCTGAGCAACGTTTTTGACGCGGTGACCGATCAACGCCACATCATTCAGAAACTGACTCTCGTTGACTGGAGAAAGTGTGACCGAACCGCGTTACCTGCAGAAATTGACACGGAGAACGTGACGGCGACACTGTGTTTCGCCGCAGCCGCCCCGGCGTCTGGTCTGACCCCGGCGGGCGTGCAGTTCTCTCAATCCGGAGGACCGTATGACGCGGCGGCCGGCACTGCGATTGTGTGGTTGCCTTAGGCGCGCGGGCGCTTAGGCCGTGCCACGGGTTGCTGTTGCGTGATGCAGTGAATCCCGCCACCGCGGGCAAAGATCGCTCGCGCATCCACCAACACAATCTCGCGACCCGGGTACACACGCTGTAGGACTCGCTTCGCGCGGGCGTCACCGGGGTCATCGAAGGCGCACAGAATGACAGCACCATTGCACACGTAGTGGTTGATGTAGCTGTAGTCATTCCACCCGTGGTCGTCTTCGATTGCATCGGGCGCGGGAACGGAAACCACCTTGAGCTTGGGTGCGTTCGGCTTGTCTTTCGCGCGTCGGCGAGCCACTGCCTTCAGAACTCGACGGGCTTCTTGGCTGATCCAATAATCCGGATGCTCGACGTTTCGCTGATCGTGGAACAGCACCGTGTTTGCGTCGGCAAAACACGAGACGATGTCGATGTGGCCGCGGGTGCCGAACTCTTCGTAGTCGCGGGTCAGGCCGCGGGCAAACCACACGACATCTTTCACACCGAGAGTGCGACGCAACTCGGCTTCGACGGTTTCTGTGGTCCAGCCGGGATTACGGTTCGGATCGAGTTGAACGGTTTCAGTAATGAGAACCGTCGATTTGCCATCGGTGTGGATGCCACCACCCTCGTTGACCATGTCGGAACGCACCGCGGGCACACCTGCCCTTTTTGCAATGAACTTTGCAATCGCAGCGTCTTTATCGAACTCCGACCATGACTGCGCGCCCCAACCGTTGAACACCCAGTCAACGGCGGCAACGGATCCGTCTTCTGTCGAACGCACGAAGGTTGGACCGATATCGCGCATCCACGCGTCATTCAATGGCGCGGCAATAATGTCCACTTGTGGGTCGAGCCATTCCCGTGCAACCTTCACATCCGCCGGGTCAACAATCATCGTGACCGGCTCAAACCTCACGACGGCGTTGGCAACGCTGGCCCACGCCTCGCGTGCCTCGTCATGCTCTTCTGGAGTTTCACCCAGCGTGTAGCCGCTCGACGGCCACGCCATCCATGTGCGCTCGTGCTTCTCCCATTCCGCAGGCATGCGCCATGCGGGAGTCGAGGCTGAGCGAGGCATGCTACTTATCTTCCATGGAGTCGAGGATCTGCACCAGAGTCTCAAACTCGGTCAGTGGGTTAACAATCGAAAATCGCGTGTTTGGTTCTCCCTGGTGGGAACTCGGCACGACGAATGCGATGCCATCGTTGAGAAGCTTCGCTGACCATCGCGCGTAGTCTGCCGCTACCCAGCCATCGCGGGTGAAGACGACGTTCGACAGCTCGGGTCGGCGAACCAGGTTGTATCCCGGACGCCGCTCGATCTCATCAGCGATGTCATGTGCGAGCTGGATGTTCGCCTCGATCGCCTCGCGGTATGCGCCCGCGCCGTGCGTGGCCAGCGAAAACCACAGCGGCAAACCACGTGGGCGGCGCGACAAGTGATACGCGTAGTCACTCGGGTTCCAGTCGCCCGTTTCGGTCAGAACGTCCAGATACTCGGCGTGCTGTGTGTGAGCTGCTTTTCCGAGCAGGGGGTCACGGTAAATCAGCGCGCAGGCATCAAACGGCGCGAATAGCCATTTGTGGGGGTCGACGATAAACGAATCGGCAAGTTCGACACCATCAAAGAGGTGGCGTGATTTCGGTGCGAGCATGCCGGAAAGTCCGTAGGCGCCATCGACGTGGAACCAGGCACCGTGCGCCTGAGCAACTTCACCGACCGATCGCAGGTCGTCGACGATACCGAAGTTCGTGGTGCCACCGGTTGCGACAACGGCGAACACACCGTCCCAATCGCTGACTGCGGCTTCGACCTCGTGGCCGTGCATCTTCCCGGTTGGGTTGATAGGTACCGGGATGATCTCAACATCCATCACGCGTGCGGCCGCCTTCAGGCTCGAGTGCGCCTCCGCGCTGCACACGAATGACCAACGGTGCGGCATTGAGTCACCTGCGCGTTCACGAGCCACCCGGGCGGTGTGCCGAGCAGCAACGAGTGCTGACAGATTTCCCAGCGTGCCACCCTGCACGAAGACGCCCCCGGCGCCATCGGGAAGTCCCGCTTCACGGGCAAGCCAGCGCAAAACCTCGTTCTCTGCGTAGACCGCACCAGCGCCCTCGGCCCACGACCCGCCGTAGATGCTCGAGGCGGAGACGACGAGATCGAACAGGGTCGAAGCTTCAGTAGGAGCCGCTGGGATAAAGGAAAGGAAGGCGGGGTTATCAACCGAGATGCACGACGGCGCCAGGATATCTTCGAAGAGCTTCAGCGCAGTGAGCCCGCCGATGCCGTCTTCCGTCACCGTCTGCGGCATGAGAGCCGCCAACTCCTCGGGGGTTTTTGAGATATCCAGCGGAACGGGCGCGTAATTCATGCGCCGACGCGCGTAATCGAAGACCTCTTCGCGCAACTTTAGGGTGTCGACGTCGAGAGCGTGCATGCGCCCAGAGGAGTGATTTGTCATGGCGAGAATCGAGCCTAGTCTCACCCGCGACACGCCCAAAGTGACCCCATATCTTGTGGAATGACAAAGATGTGATTCCGGTTATATAGTGGGAATCCACCGCAACTGCGGAAGAGGCCATTTGCCTCGTCAGACGCGAAGAAACATAAGGAGGCGACCATGGAGTTCGAAGGAAACGACACCGTAGGTGGTTACGCCGTGCCCGTCGACCCGATGGACATGCTGCAGTGCGACAGCTGCCAGTAGGCATCAGACCACACTCGCTCTAGCGAGACGTGAAAACCTCGATCTTTTTGGTCGAGGTTTTCGCCATTTCGATACCCTGAGGGCATGCTTCAACGCAGCTTGGCGAGGATGCGGTCCGCCATCGGTCAGATTGCTGGCAGCCAGGCGCTGTCCCTCGCCGTGCTGCTTCCGGGTCTTGTGCTCATCACGCTGGGCACCGCATTTGCAGACATCCAGAATCTTGGCGACTACGACGAGGCATGGATTGTTGTCGCCGTCCAGGCTTTCGTTGCCGCGCTCGCCACATTCTTTGTGACTGGTCTACCCGTGCGGTTTCTGCGTGGCCAACTGCGCGTCGCGATGACCTTGTGCGTCTACGCGTTGACTGAAGTCGCTCGAACCGTCGTTGTGCAAAGCCAAGCACTGCAGCGCGGGCTCATCGAAAACGTGTCGTGGCCTGCACAAGTCTTGATTGCAGTGTTCATTGGTCCCGCAATGTACGGGGTCGCTTCGCTCGCCATCAATCAGTCTCATGAATTTCGAATACGAGTTGCCGAGCTGACCGCACGCACATCGTTATTGCAGACAACACTGGCTCGAACCGAGATCGATGCCAAGATTTCCCGGCGCGAAATTGTGACGTCTGCGAAGAATGCGATTCGCACGGCGCTGAACAAATCGCTCGGCGCATCCGGCAGGGTCGTCCCTAGTGCTGAGAAGATTCGCGCGCTTCTGGATGTCTCAGATGACGTCGTTCGACCACTGAGTCGTGAATTGAGATATCGCCATGGCTCCTTTTCGGGAATCGCCGAGGAACCTGTGCGAGCGAAGTTTCACGTGCGGCAAGTTCTTGATCTCGCCTCGACCGTGAGGCCGTTTCGAGCCATCGAAACAATCGTCATCGGCGCAATTCTTGCCGTCGGCGTGGGAATTCCCAACGCGCCACTGCTCGTCGGCTTGACGGGACTCGTGATCTTGCTTGCGCTCACATTCGGGCTTGTCGCACTGGCCGACCGAGTTCTGACGCGAGTGCTGCGGAGGCTCCGGCTGCCCGCGCGTCTCGCGGTTCTGATTCCGACGTACATGGCGTTGTGCATCCCCGACGCGTTGGCTGTGGCACTGCTCAATGGGTTACAGGGCGGGCTGCTGCTGTCGTTCATCGTCTACTCGATGTTTGCCGGATCTCTCATCCTCTGGTACTTGGCCACGATGTCGGGCGTAGAGAAAGGCTATGCCGACGTCCTTGAAGAGGTTCGTGGAGTTAACCGCCGACTTGAGTGGGCGGTCGCACGTGTGAATGCGCGTCTGTGGACTGACCAAAAGGAGCTGTCGCGAATCCTGCACAACGACGTGCAGGGTGTTCTCGTGGCCACCGCGTTCCGCATGCAACGCGACCTCGATGCTGGAATTGATTCGGAAGTTGACTCTCTCGCTGTGCGCCAAGCAGTTTTGGACGCCCTCAGTAATCCGACGACTGACTCAACGCCACCCATCGAAACCGCGTTAGCCCACGAGCAAGAGCGGTGGGCGGGTGTGCTCGAAATTGCGTTCGATGTAGATGAGGCAACGCAACGCATCGTGAATCACGATCGCGACGCGCGTCGGGTCATTCTCGACCTCGTTCACGAGTTCATGGTCAATTCGCTCAAGCACGGCAAGGCCCGGTCGGCGCGCATGTGGATGAGGCCGACAACGCGCGGGACGATGGATATCTCGCTCTACAACGACGGTGCGCCCATGGCCCCCGACTTCACGCCAGGGCTCGGTGTTGAGCTGGCCTACTCGGTCTCGGTCTCATTGCGCATGCCGCCGCATCTCACCGGTGTTGAGTTGCGCATCGAAATACCCTGCGACGGCACGGAAGCTTACGTCGGCGCGCCCTCGTCGCCCGTGTTCGTCGCAACGACACCTCGCTAGGCTTGCTCGCATGGCTGTGAATCCCGCTATCGAAGGTCGCAAATTGCCACCCGCCGAGCCGTACTTGGTTGGCCGCGAGAAGATTCGCGAGTTTGCCCGCGCCGTGTTGGCCACAAACCCGATCAATTTCGACGTGGACGCGGCGATTGCAGCCGGTCACGCCGACCTCGTTGCGCCACCGACATTTGCAATCGTCGTTCAAGAAAAGACCCTTGCCCAGTTGTTGGCGGAACCCGACGCGGGAATCGACTTTAGCCGTGTCGTGCACGGCGACCAACGCTTCACCTACACGCGCCCGATTGTGGCGGGCGACGAGTTGACGGCACAGTTGACGGTCGCATCGATCAAGAGCCTGGGCGGCCACAACATGATCACCGCTGTCTCAGAAATGACGGATGGAACGGGCGCCCACGTTGTCACCGCGACATCCACGTTGGTCGTGCGAGGAGACGAGTAATGGCCCCCACGATTGCGACCGTTGCTGTCGGAGACGAGATCCCCTCGGTTGAATACCATCTGACTCGCGACACACTCGTGAGGTATGCCGGGGCATCCGGAGACTTCAACCCCATTCACTATCGCGACGACGTTGCAGCTTCGGTGGGGCTTCCGGGTGTGCTTGCTCACGGGATGCTCACGATGGGTATTGCCGTTCAGACCACGGTCAACTGGGCCGGAGACCCGGCGCAGGTCGTCGATTACCAGACTCGATTCACACGCCCGATTGTCGTCGACCCAAAAACTGGTGCTGTGGTCACCATTTCCGGCAAGGTTGGCGTTGTTGATACTGAAGCGAGTGAAGTGCGCGTTGACGTGACGGCCACCTTCAACGGCGACACCGTGCTGGGCAAGGCCCACGTGCGAGTTCGACTCGCGTAGTTCGAGAGAAACAACTTCCTCTCATGCGATTCGCAGATGTGACCACCCTTGGAGTCGGAGGGGACATCGACGACTTCGTTGAGGTCGAGACAAACGCCGAACTACTTGCGGCGGTGTCGCAGGCGCAGAGCGCGGGCTTACCAATACTCGTTCTCGGCGGAGGATCTAACCTTCTCGTGGGTGACGCCGGTTTTGATGGTCGAGTGATTGCCTTGCGCACTCGAGGAATTGACGTACGGATTTCTGAAACCCCCAGTGGCGAAAATAGGGGCACGGCGCGGGTTCGAATTGCTGCCGGCGAATCGTGGGATGACATCGTTGCCTGGTCAGTCGAGAATGGCTTTGCCGGCATCGAGGCCTTGTCAGGCATTCCGGGTTCAGTCGGGGCCGCACCCATCCAGAACATCGGCGCCTACGGCCAAGAGGTCAGTTCGGTCATTATTGGGGTCGACGTCTACGACATCGTGGCGGGCGAGGTTCGCTACATTCCGGCCGACGAGCTTGAATTCGCCTACCGTGATTCCGTCTTCAAACAGGGCCTCGAGGCCATCGTGCTCAGTGTCGATTTTGAGTTAGCGGATGCGCGCGCGACACGTCTCTCGCAGCCCATCGCGTTCGATCAGCTCGCCGGCGCGCTCAAGGTGGAGATGGGCGCGCAGGTCGCGCTCGCCGATGTGCGAGAGGCTGTGCTGCAACTTCGTCGCTCAAAGGGCATGGTGCTCGATGCGCAAGATCCAGACACGCGCAGCGCGGGATCATTTTTTGTCAACCCGATTGTCACCGAGCACTTTTCTCGTTCTTTGCCCGCGGATGCACCCCGTTTTCCCGTCGGTGAAGCGGCTCAGGATCGCGTGCTCGAAATCGGCGCGCACGTGCCTCCGCTTGCCGGGCCGGGTTTGGTGAAACTCAGCGCTGCGTGGCTCATTGAGAACGCCGGGATTCCGCGCGGGTTTTCGTTACCGGGTTCACGAGCAGCCGTGTCGAGCAAGCACACACTTGCACTGACGAACCGGGGCGGGGCATCCGCCGAGGAAATCGCCGGACTCGCTCGCTACGTGCGCTCGATGGTTCAGTCGCAGTTTGGCATTCTGTTGCAACCCGAGCCCGTGTGCATCGGCATCGAGTTGTAGCCCACTTAGTGAGTGCCGAAGAGTTTCTGTAGGCGGTGCATTCCCTCGAGCAACGGCTCGTCACCCAGCGCGTAGCTGAATCGCAAGAACCCACTCGGCCCGAACGCTTCGCCCGGAACAGCTGCCACCTCGGCTTGTTCGAGAATCAAGTCGGCGAGTTCGAGCGATGACTGAGGTGTCACCCCACCCCAGGTCTTGCCGAGTAGTTCGCTCACGTCGGGATACACGTAAAACGCACCGGTAGGCGTCGGAGTATTGAAGCCAGGAATCTTGTTGAGTTCGCCAACAATCAAGTTGCGACGCCTATCGAAGGCCTGAAGCATCTCGGAGACACACTCTTGCGGACCCGTGAGCGCGGCAATGGCTGCGCGCTGGGAGATGTTCGAGACGTTGGAGGACAAGTGCGACTGGAGGTTCGCCGCTGCCTTGATGGCATCTGACGGCCCGACCATCCAGCCCAAACGCCATCCGGTCATGGCGTACGTCTTTGCAACACCGTTCACCAAGATTGTGCGGTCGGCTAGTGCTGGCACGGCGTCGACAATGGACACTGCCTTCACGCCGTCATAGGTGAGGTTCTGGTAGATCTCGTCGCTGATCACCCACAGGCCGTGCTTCTCGGCCCAGTCGCCGATTTCTTTCGTTTGCTGAGGCGAGTAGACCGAACCCGTAGGGTTCGAGGGCGACACAAAAAGCAGTAACTTTGTGCGTTCGGTGCGGGCCGCCTCGAGTTGGTCAACGGTCACGAGGTAGTTCTGGTCGGCACCCGCGAACACGTCCACCTGCACGCCACCGGCGAGCTTGATCGCTTCCGGGTACGTCGTCCAATAGGGCGTGGGAACGAGCACTTCGTCGCCCGGATCCAGCAAGGTGGCGAAAGCTTGGTAAACGGCCTGCTTGCCACCGTTCGTTACGACTACCTGCGATGGGTCAACGGCCAAACCGCTATCGCGAAGAGTCTTGGCGGCAATCGCCTCGCGCAATTCGGGCAAACCCGCGGCTGGGGTGTACCGGTAGTTCTTGGGATCCTTCACGGCGGCCAAGGCGGCTTCAACGATGTGCTCGGGAGTCACGAAATCGGGTTCCCCGGCGGCGTAACTGATGACCGGGCGACCTGCCGCCTGGAGGGACTTTGCTTTCGCATCCACTTTCAATGTCGCCGATTCGGCAATGGATGCAATGCGGGTTGAGATTCGCTTCAATTCAGGCACGGCTCAAGTTTAGGCGGGCGCCATCTCACTCGCTTCAGTTTGTGGGGACATGGTCTCGTGACCTAAACTTCTCAACGGCGGTTGAAATCAGCCATGCTTTTGCATGCCTTGAAACAAACCGCTTAAGGGTGGTGGCTCAATTGGTAGAGCAGCGGTCTCCAAAACCGCAGGTTGCAGGTTCGAGTCCTGTCCGCCCTGCAAATCCTGAAAGGAAGTAGCAATGTCACAAACAGTCGCTGACGAGCCCGGCGAAGACCTCGTCGCGCAAGCTCGCCAAGACAGTGCCTCGCGTAAGGGTCCGTTCGCGCGACTTTCGCTCTTCCTGCGACAGGTCATCGGCGAGCTTAAGAAGGTTGTCACCCCGACACGTCGCGAGCTCATCAACTACACCATCGTCGTTCTCGTTTTCGTGGCCATCATGATGGCGCTCGTGGGTGGACTCGACTGGGTATTCGGGTGGATCGTCGTCTTTATCTTCGGTGACCCGGCTGCGTCCACGGCCATCGGCTAGACCCGCGCAGTTCGACCATCGGCGCCAATTCGCGCTGGTCTACATCAACAACTACGAGCTAAGAAGTTCAAAGGATTATGGAAAACAACAACCTGAGTGAAGCAGAACGTGACGAGCAGCAGCTCGCCGCGGCGCTGGACGAACTTGCGACACACGCCGAACCAGAAGTGACGGAAGACAGCGTTGAAATTGCCGAGACGCACATCGAAGCCGACATCGAAGCCCTCGTCGATGCCGTTGCCGAAGACGCCGAGCCGGTCGCTGACGACCCGTACGCCGAGTTTGAGCGTGAGCTGAAGACGCTGCCTGGCAAGTGGTACGTCATCCACTCCTACGCAGGATTCGAGCGCAAGGTCAAGGCCAACATTGAGAACCGCAAGAAGACGCTCGGTCTCGAAGACTTCATCTTCCAGTGTGAAGTTCCGATGGAAGACGTCGTTGAGATCAAGAACGGTCAGCGCAAGATGGTCACGCGCGTGCGCATCCCGGGCTACGTTCTCGTACGTCTTGACCTGAATGAAGACAGCTGGTCGTGTATTCGTCACACGCCGGGCGTGACGGGCTTTGTGGGCAACGCTCACAACCCGACGCCGCTGCGCTTTGTCGAAGCGTTCAACATGCTCAAGCCGCTCGTTGAGGTCAAAGACGTCAACACGGCCAAGGCCGTTCAAGCCAAGGGTGGAGTTGCAGTTGCACGCACCCCGATTGCCGAGATCGACTTCGAAATCGGCGAAACGATCATCATCAAGGAAGGCTCGTTCGCGGGTCTGCCGGGATCGATCAGCGAAATCAAGCCCGAGAGCGGCAAGCTCACGGTTCTGGTTTCGCTCTTTGAGCGCGAGACACCGGTCGAACTGAGCTTCGACCAGGTCACCAAGCAGTAGCTCAGCACCTAAGCCACCGCAGTTCAGAACTTCTGAATCGCGGGAGAGTGAGCCGGGCATCCGGTTCGTTCGAACGAAAGGGAAAGAAATGGCACCGAAGAAGAAAGTCACGGGTCTGATTAAGCTTCAGATCAAGGCTGGAGAAGCAAACCCCGCACCGCCCGTTGGTCCCGCATTGGGTCAGCACGGTGTGAACATCATGGAATTCTGCAAGGCGTACAACGCTGCAACAGAAGGACAGCGCGGAAACATCATCCCCGTCGAAATCTCGGTCTACGAAGACCGTTCGTTCGACTTCATCCTCAAGACCCCACCGGCTGCTGAGCTCATCAAGAA
>WLDR01000027.1 GCA_009704705.1 Actinomycetota bacterium
AGACCCCGCCAGTGGAATGACAACGCGAGGAAAATAGACCTTGCTGATGAGATTTGGATTAGCCAGCAAGCTGGACATGCCTCGCATCGATGACGCTTGAAACAATGACCACGGAATGAGTCCGCACAAAAGAAAAAGTGCGTAATTGTCAACGCCGCTGGGGTCGCCCACGGGGCTCTTGATGCTGAAAATGAAAGAGAAAACGAAGGTGTAGACGAGCACCTGGGTCAACGGGTTTGCCAACGACCACAGCTGTCCGAGAAGCGTGGAGCGATACTGCCCGCGGATGTCGCGGAAGGCCAACGCCCACAGCACATACCGTGCGTCGGCAAGCTCTTTCATGTAAGACAAAGCTCGACCCCTCTTGCGGACAAAGGCACAACGCGAACAACCCGTTTGACAACGTCTGCCCTCGCCATAGTACCAAGACGGCACCCTCGCATGACTTCTGGAGCCATAATGAAGAGTTCCCCCTCCCTGAGCGAATGTCGAGGTTTTGCAGATGAGTTTTCGTCGAGCGCTCATCACCGGCGTTGCTGGCCAAGACGGCACGTACCTAGCGCAGCTGTTGCTCTCCAAGGGCTACGAAGTTCATGGGATTGTTCGTGAGGCGGGTCACCCGTCCAACAGCATGCTGGCGCACATTGCGCAGCTGAGCAGTACAGCCGGCGCTCGACTCCACCAACATGTCGGGGACATTCGCAACACCCAGTGGATGGCTCAATTACTTGAGCAAATCATGCCAAACGAGGTCTACAACCTAGCGGCCCAATCAAACGTGGCCACGTCGTTCGCAGAACCGGACGTCACGCACGAAATCAACTACGTGGCTGTCAATAGCCTTCTGGAGTCAGTGCGTCGGCTCGTGCCTCACGCACGTTTCTTTCAGTCGTCCTCGTCAGAGATGTTCGGTCTCACTCCACCGCCGCAAAGCGAAGAGAGTGCGTTCCTGCCGCAGTCTCCCTACGCCTTAGCGAAAGCGGGAGCGCACGTGCTGGTGAGGGAAGCTCGGGAAGAAGGCAATCTCTTCGCGGTAAACGGCATCTCGTTCAACCATGAATCACCGCGACGTTCCACTGCATTCGTCACCCGCAAGATTGCCCATGGCGTTGCGTGCATCGTTCGTGGCGAAGCCGAACACATCGAACTCGGAAACCTAGAGGCAATCCGCGACTGGGGTTACGCACCGGAATACGTCGAGGGTATGTGGCGAAGCCTGCAACACGACGAGCCGCACGACTACGTCTTCGCCAGTGGCCGCGGCCACACGGTTCGCGAATTCGTGCAGTTCGCGTGTGACTCGGTCGGGCTCGATTGGCGAGAGCGCATCACGCACGATGAAGCTTTCGATCGACCGCACGACGTAAAGGCAACTATCGGCGATGCGACCAAGGCGAAGGCGGTTCTTGGTTGGTCAGCAACCACGACAGCGGCCGAGCTTGCGCGCATAATGGTAGAGGCCGACATTGAGCGCGGTTCGAGGCACGTCAGTTTTCTCGACATGCCTCGGCTTGCTGCGTGGGGCTAGACGAACAGAGACGGTGATCAGTCCAGATGGCGACAGTCAATTTTGCGCACGGCACTGCCCTCGCTCAGGCCGCTTACCGCCAAGCGACGTCTCTCGGGCAGCTACTCGAAACAGTTGATTCATTTCGTCCACCAGCAATCGATTTCGAAGCCGCCGCCCATGCAGCAGTACCCGACTCACTCACCGAGGTCTCACGAGCCCTCTTCCACGATCGACGAAACGGATCGCGATTTCTCTCCTCCGCCGACTGGTCTGCTTTGGACCGCGCGCGGGCTTCGTGGCCGGGCTTCGCGCCAGTAGGTCAGTGTCGCATCTTGAGGGAACCCTGGCGAGCAGGTTCGCCAGAACAACGAAGCAAGATTGTTCTGCTCGATGCCCGCACACTTCAGCTTCCCCACATGAACGGCACAAAGAATCATGCGCTCGCTCTGACGCGAGCCTTCGCTGCCGAGCTACCCCCACATCATGACCTTGCGTTCTTCACGAGCCCTCGCCTGCCTGCCCTGGAGCAAGAGATAGCTGCCCTCGCAACAGTCGATTGGCGGTCTGGGCTGATCGGTGATGTCGAGGTTTACGTGCAGCTCGCCACGGTGATGGACCCGAGTGACCCCACAAACCTTGACCTCTTGCGGGCGCCCTGGATTCGACGCGTTTCGGTCTTCCTCGATGACATTAAGGGGCTTCATCCGGCGCACTTCATCGGCACCAACGTTCACTTCTGGGAGCACCAAGTCACGGTCGAAAAGATGAGACCCAGTGATGTCGTACTGACCCTCGGACAGGCGTCCAACGACGAAGCAAGACGATTGTGGGATTCCCTCGAGGAAGGTGAGCACCGACCCGCCTTCGTGATTACGTCATGCCAAAGTGGCTTGGGTCACGTTGCGACTGAACGCACAGAATCCCGCACAAACGAGTTTCTCGTTTTCGGCAACCACTTACCGCACAAGAACGTGGCGCTAGTTGCCGCCGCGAGTTCACTCATTCACGCTGGAACGACCGGCCAGCCGTCGATCACCTTCGTTGCAGCAGTCAGTCCTGTTCTAGAAGACGCCATCCGACGGGTGGCCGAGAACGAAGGCGTCTACGAGTCACAGCGCTGTCTTCAGTTTGAAGCAAACCTCAGCAGTGAGGCGCTGTCGCAACGACTGAGCCAATCACGGGGCGTGATTGTGCCCTCACTTCACGAGGGTTTTTCATTGCCAGTGATCGAGGCCATCGAGCGCGGTGTTCCAGTGGCGCTGTCCCGCATTCCGGCCCATCAGGAGCTTCTGCCAGAAGGGCCTTGGTTTTTTGACCCACGTAGCGTTGAGTCGCTTCTCTCTGCCGTTCGGTCAATGGGCGAAGCTGATGAATCGTGGTCTTTGATGCAGTCGGCCCATCTTGCTGAGAGATACCGCCCATCGACAATGGTCCATGCTGTGCGGGAATCACTCTCGACGCGGACGAATGATGCGCCGTTACGGCGAGCGCAACCCAGTGGTGCTGCACCGCATGAAACCGCGCACTCACGCCACGAAACGGCTGCGGGCATCACTCTCGATCAGCTCCACACGCGCGATACGCAGCTCATGACAGTGCTGCTCGCTCGTCCTCACGTCGATGAGACATTTACGTCGGCGCCAAAGAACCTTCCCTCGTTCAAGCACGTTCACGATGCCGTTGTCGCAGAATTTCACCGGTCTCTGACGTGGCGAGCCGGACGCGTTGTCACCGCACCCCTGAGATGGCTGCGCTCAATTCGAGGGAAATCCTCATGACCGTTGGATCTCAATTTCCTGTGCTCGTCCTGAGCGATTCTGGGCGACGAACAAGCCGTACATTCCGCAGATTCACCTCCGAACTCCAGCAGTCCGGAGGGGTTCTGCTGCCGATTGGAAAGCGTGTGCGCGATGTTCTCGAACAGGTGCGCTCCGCCGCGCCCTCTACGCACGTTCTTTTTCTTGGCTCCACGGATGCTCCGCTCGCCGGTCTCGTGGCAACCATCGACACCGCTGTTTTCCGCAGTTTCACACAGGACGTGGTGTACGCCGACAAGACGCAGTCCCTAAAGACTTCGATGCCTGAAGACGTCCGGCGGCTCCCGGCCTGGTCCCCTCATCGCATTGAACATGAGAATTTTGTTGGTGAAAGTTTCCTCGTGCGAATCCCCTTTCTGCTCTCAATCGGGTCACAACTCGACCTTGAATCTGACTGGGACTCCTGGGCCTTTTTGCGAGCTGCAAAGGAGTGCGCCGGACGCGTAGCGAAAGTCGACGAGACCTGGTTCGCCACATCTCGCGTTCCTCGAACATCACCAGTCCGATCGTTCACACCTCCCACTTCAGGGTTGTCTGCATCTGACTGCAGTCTCATCACCCTCACAGCAGGGGCTCAGGACACGTCACGCAGGTTCCCTACTCTGGTCGAAGAGCACCTCGAGGCAATCTCGGGTTCGAGTGCCACAGACGCCGAACAAATCCTTGTTCTCGGGCCGGAGTGCCCTCCTGCTCTGCGCGCGACGCTCGAGTCACGCGTTTCACCCAAGCTGAAGGTTGTCAACGTCGAGAACGCGTTCAATTTCGCTCACCGATGCAATGTCGGGCGAACCGTCTCTTCGGGTGACATCACCGTGCTTGTTAATGACGACTTCATTCCATCTCGGCCCGATTGGCTTGAACGACTGCTCGAACCGTTTTCAGACCCGGAGGTCGGCATTACGGGTGCCACGTTGCTCTATGCCGACGATACGATTCAGCACGTCGGAGTGGGCGTGCGCCACGGCAACTTTCACCACTTCTACGTCGGCGCCGAGCTCACCGACCCGCGTATCGCGCAACTTGTCGCGATGAATCGCGAGGTCGACGCGGTCACCGGCGCGTGCTTCGCCATTCGTACGAAGCTATTCGACGACGTCGGCGGATTAACCGAGGGATTTCCATTGAACTACAACGATGTCGACCTCTGCCTCAAGGTTCGTGCACTCGGCTATTCAGTAGTTTTGGTTGGCGCGCCGCTGGGCTACCACCTTGAGTCGCGCACTCGCGCTGCAGTGTCACTCCCAGAAGAATCCCTCTTGTTCTTTTCCCGCTGGCCCCATAGGGCGAGTGAATCCGATTTCCCTTTTGAAAACCTGGCGTGATTCATGCCACAGACCAGTCGAGAAGGGGGCCCGAATGTCCCGAGCACGTAATGTCTCCGTGATTCTTCACGTCGGCCCTCACAAGACCGGGTCGTCGAGCATCCAGGCGTTGCTCGCATCCCAGCGTGACACATTGGCTTCCCTCGGGGTCTTTGTACCAGACGGAGTGTCCGACGAGTATCCAGGACATCACATGGTTCCGTTCGCGCTGTGGGATCGTGACATCTCTTCATTGGGTGGGTCTGACGTGGACGATCTGTCGAAACTTCTCGCGTCGTGGCTCGAGTCGGCATGGGAGAAGGGTTGCTCTCGGCTCGTTCTTTCCGCAGAAGATTTGTCAACCATGACGGATGAGCAATGGGGGCAGCTCGCCGAGGACCTCACTGTCGCACAGCGGATTGCCGACATTCACATCGATTCGCTCAATGTGTGCGTCACCGACCGAGATCTCGAAGCACGCGTTCGGAGCACGGCACGCGAACTCGTCAAGGGTGGCGCGAGCGACTCAGCGGAGGTTCTCGAAGGACTGCTCCGCGCGGACATCCCAACGCAAGACCATGCAATCGCTGAATTCGTCTCGCAGCTACCGATGCCGACCCGGGTGATACGCACACCCTTTGAGGGCGAAGATTTTGTGAAGCGGTGGTGCGAAATTAACCTGGGTTCGGAGATTGCCGAGCACATTCCGCGTGATGCTCTCGAGCGAAGAATCAACGAGATGCTCTCGGAGAACACGCTGGAGCAACTGCGTGAGTTCAATCGGCTAAACGCCCCGCGCGCTGGGCTGAATCCGCTCCATCCGTTTTCAACGTTGGACTCAGAGGAAGAGCGACTCGCGTTTGAGCGGCTCAAGATGTTTCGATGGGTACTTGCTGAGCGTGACCGGTACTACACGGAGATGAACCGGCTTGCGTATCGGCTCACGGAGCTCAGAGAAGAGTGGGAGAACTGATATGAAGTTTTTTTCTCGTCGAAGGAATCCGGGAGTCCGGCTGAATCCGCCTCGGGATTTTGACGAGGCCTTCTACTTGTCTGCGCACGAGGATGTTGCCCGCGCTGTTGCGCGGGGAGATTTCGCTTCGGGATTCGAGCACTTCGAAATCCACGGGACTGACGAACGGCGGGCGTGGAGCACCCTGAGTGGACTCGCATCGTTCGCGCGCACGGCTTCATTCGGCACCGGGATTTACCGTCCCAAAACTTTGAGGACTCGCTTTACGCGACCCATCTCGATGCCGTCATTGTCGGGTCGACGCGCGACAGGTCAGCTTCTCATTTTGGTGCCACACTTGCGAGCCGAACTCTTCTACGCGGGATACAGTTCGTTCTTTGCAGAGTGCGCGCAAGTGGCTGTCGATTTCACTTCTGTTCGGGTGATTTGCTTCGACATCGACATCAGTGCAGGGTTGCTGGACGAATACCTCCCTGGGGCGCGCATCGACTCACGCCACTCGTTGAGTGACGAACTCATCGACGAGCCCGATCTCATCATCACGTTCGACACAACGACAACGCTCGCGGCCTGCGACACCTGGGGGCTCGCCAGCCGCACCATCTATTACTGCCAAGACTTCGAGGCGGGATTCCACCCCTACGGTTTCGAGTACACGCAGGCGCTTCGGGCGCTTCACGTCGCCGAACACATCGTGGTTTCGACCCCACAGTTGAAGGACTTCTTGGAGCGGGGCGGCTACCTCTCAACCCGTGACGTTTCTGTCACGGTGCCACAGGTGAAGAAGTTGCGTCAGCGCGAAAAGGTCCAAGGCCGGGTATTCGTCTATTTTCGGCCTGAGGCCTTCAACGCGCGCAACATGGCTGATCTGTTGTTGCCCCAAATCTTGGAATTCTGCGAAACGCATGCTGGTTACGAATTCTTCCTCGTCGGGACCGTCGCGACAGATCTTGCCTTTGTGCACGGAGAGAACTCAATCACCGTCTTGAGCAAGTTGAGCTTCGAACGCTACGAGGATCTCGTCATGTCGAGTGAAGTCGCCATCAGCTTGATTTACTCAGCGCATCCGGGGGTAGTTGCCTATCAGGCCGCCTTGTCTGGAATTCCAACAATCACGAACGTGTTTGACAATCGTTCAGCCGCGGACCTGCGCTCCTTGTCGCCCAATCTGATTCCCTTTGACGTCGTTCGCGACTCGTTCGACGACGTTCTCGCTCAAGCCTTTGCTCATCAGGTCGTGTCCCAAGAGAGTTTCCGATTCGGTGACGTCGCAGAAGGTTCTAGCGTCGAATACATGCGTGGTGTGGGACGCAGACTGTCCGCGCGCTAAGCCCTGTGCATTGGCTCGGTTCCGAGCCACGACGCGCGCACGCGAGCGTATCCGCAATTGGTTCGGGTCATCCATACACTGATGGCAATGTCTGAATAGAAAGGAATGACATGTCATTAAGGAAATATGCGGCTGAGTTCTTGGGAACGTTCTGCTTGGTGTTCCTCGCCGTGGGAGCTGCCGTCTTCGGAATTAGCGCCACGGTTGGCGTGGGTGGAACGGGACCCGGTTCGGGCATTCTCGGTGTTGCCTTTGCCTTCGGCCTGGTTCTGTTTGCGCTCGCGTACGCTTTCGGGCCGATCTCGGGCACCAATGTGAACCCGGCTGTGACGCTCGGGATGCTCCTCGCCAAGCGACTCTCGCTGAAGGATGCTGTGGGCTACTGGGTTGCACAGGTTCTTGGAGCTATCGCCGGCGCCGCATTGCTTCAGGCATTCGTTTCGTTCTTTGGTGTGACGGACCGCACCGGAGCTCTGGGCACGAATAGCTACGACAACGGTGCCATTAACATGACCGGCGCCTTCGTGCTGGAAGTTGTGCTCACCGCCGTCTTCGTGCTCGTGATTCTCTTGGTCACAGAGAAGGCTGCAACGCCCACCCTCGCCGGTGCGGCAATTGGCTTCACGCTCGTCTTGGTTCACATCGTCGGCATCCCGCTCACGGGCACGTCGGTCAACCCAGCTCGGTCGTTCGGACCCGCGCTGTTCGTTGGCGGAGAAGCTCTGGCGCAAGTGTGGCTCTTCATCGTTGCTCCACTCGTCGGTGCCGTTGTGGCGTGGGCCGCATGGAAATTGCTCCGGGTTGAGGCAACTGCTGAGAAGTCCCGCTCCTAATCGCAACTAGCTAAACCCCGTCCGACCCCAGCTGTGTTTGGCTGGGGTCGGACGCATTAACACCATCTAGGGAATCCTCATGACCGTTTCGTTCACGACCGAAATCCTTCGTGAAGGAAACCACGCGTCGATAGAAATTCCCGACTCAGTGCTCCTGGAACTTCGCGCAAACAAGCGCGCACCACTCTTGGTTTCGATTAACGGCCACACCTACCGAAGGACTGCGGTTGGCGTTGGTGGGGCCTGCAGAGTCGTCTTTCCTCAGCGGGACCGAGAGCTCGCCGGCGTAAGCGAGGGAGAGGTCACGGTTCACGTGCAACTCGAGACAAGTCGACGCGACGTTGAGTTGCTCCCGGAGTTGTTGGACGCGCTCACACACGCGAGTCTGCTGGAGGCCTTTGAAGCGTCCAGCTACTCCCGGCGTCGAGAGTGGGCGAACTTGGTCGTTGAAGCCAAGCGGCCAGAAACACGTGTCCGGCGCATCCAGAACGTCATCGACTCGGTGAAAGCCGTTTCTTAGCGCTGCTTGAACACGAATCCGCAGTTGTTGCAGTTGCGCATGAAGCCATGCGGCATCACCTGTTGGTGGGTATCCATCTAACTCGCCACCATGAAGTCAGGGCCCCGAGGTTGGCGCCTTTAGGCTCGGAAGCGAAGTTCGGCAGGAATCCCGCCGCGGCGCAGAATCGTCGGGCGAGAGCGAAGCACGATTTTAGCGAGCCCCGGATGCGAGAGAAGCCAGAGGCCGGCTCGAATCCTCACGTTTAGCTGTCCCGAC
Organism: Actinomycetota bacterium; assembly: GCA_009704705.1. Classification (GTDB taxonomy): domain Bacteria; phylum Actinomycetota; class Actinomycetes; order Actinomycetales; family Microbacteriaceae; genus RFQD01. Next base: position 8,543 of record WLDR01000027.1, read on the forward strand.
GTGCGTCCTGTCGAAGAGACAAGCAGCGCACGCAAGTCACTTGCGATTGCGCGGGCAGTATCGTGATCCCGAATCGTGAGCGCCGTCGCATAGTCCATCATGAAGCTCTGCCTGAGCCGGGGAATCAAGAAATCCCGAATAAAGTATGTTCGCGTCCGCGGGTTATCGGGCACCGTCGATGAGATGTTCGCGGCGAAACGCAGCCGACTTGCTCGAAACGTCGGCGACATGGAACTTCCTGATCCGTGAACGCGATAGTGGACCAACGCTCCGGTCACGAACGTTGGATTCCATCCCGCTCTAAACCCACGAAAATAGAGGTCGTCATCCTCGTAGCCTTGGAGTCGCTCATCAAAGCCCCCGATGGAGAGAAAATCTGTGCGACGGACCATGGTCGCGCTGGGCAGCGCCATGATGTCGCCCTCGAGAATCTCGGTGATGCTTCGCTTGGGATGGCCATTGCCCGCGAGCGCGTTGAGCCGAACGATGAGGAGCCCCCCATCGGCATCAATGGTGTTCACGTCCGAGTAGACCATCGACGTTGATGGGTTGTCATCGAGAATTGCCTTCAAGCTGGCAGCGTGCCCCTGGAGCCAAATGTCATCTTGGTCAAGAAACGCTAGATAATCTCCTGTTGCGAGTTGAGCACCTTCGTTCCTGGCAGCCGACTGACCGACCCCAGCGGTTCGAATGGTTCGAAACTGCACGAGGGAACTCTGCTCAAACTCTGCGACGAGAGTCATGGTTTGGTCTGTTGACGCGTCATCGATGACGATTACTTCGCTGACTGAGTCGCCTTGCGCTGCGATGGAGCGCAAGGCCTGAGAAACGTATTTCTCCCCGTTGTGAACAGGCATGATTACCGTTACGGAACTCATCGATTCCCCCAATTCTGGGCAATGCCGTCAACGGGGTAGTCGTGTGCTCGCTCTCGGCCGGTCTCCGAATCGTAAGGCCACGACGCGGCGAGCCCTGCATCCGAGACCTTTTCGGTGATTATCCAGGTTGTGCTCGGGCTAACGAAGGATGGCATGTCATCAAATGCCGGTGAACGCCGATCGGCTTCGGGAATGACCCGAGCGACATCCGATTCACCGGCCACCATTGTGCGGCAACCAATCTCTACTGAAAAAAGTGTCTGCAAACCCTCTGCAGAGACTCGAAAAAAGTCATTCGGCTGAGAATGGCTCGGCCACACCCATGGCACCGAGTGGGCCATGATTCCGCCAGGCTTCACTACGCGCAACATCTCGAGCACTGCGACCCACGGCATCGCGAGGTGCTCGATTACTGACTCGCTGAACACAACCGCGAACTGGTCGGCCGCAAATTGAGCACGGAGGTCATGAATGTCACCAACAACATCCACCCCCGGTCCCGCGTGAATGTCGAGCGAGACAATTTGACGCGACCCGAAGAGCGAGCGGATTTCAGCGAGTCGATTCGCATCGTCTGTTCGAATACCAATAGCGAGAACTGGGCCGTCGGGAGCATGTGAGACGGCCTTCGCGACTTCCGTGCGGAATGACCGAGTGTCACTCGGACGCTTCTGAGGAAGTGGATGCAACGGAAGCTGCCAGCGAATGACGGCATCTCCCTTCGAGGTTGTCAATGTGATGTCAAGGAATTCACCTCGGCCACCGGGAATAAAGGCTCTAAAGCCATTTGTTGACTTCTTTGGCAAATCGCCGAAAAGCGGGTCCAGGTCAGAACGGACTTTGCGTTCGGCATCTTGCACAACGTCTCCGTGCCGCAGGCGAATCGACCTGACGGGAGTTGCTCCAAGATGCGCCCATCCTTCGACAAAAACACCGCTCGAGTCGCGACTATAACTGTCTATGCCAAAGTGCAGCGGCGGCAGCGGCTCGGCGAGGGTGATGCGGCGCAAGAATTCGGAAGCAACGTGATTCGCTCGGTCAAGTCGGTCGAGCGCAGCGTTGGAATGGCGGATGAGCGAAATTTCGTGTGCAACAACCGCTGGCGAATTCAAGCACGCACCAATACATCGTTCGTAGAGCTCAATCGCGGAGTCGACTGCGCCCGCGCGCTCATTCATGCCCGCAAGCATGAAGAGAGCGTCTTGACCGGCTACTCGTTCTGCGTCATCAGAACTCGCGGTGAGTTGATGGACGGACTCCAGGCATTCGCGCGCAAGCCTGCCGACAGCACCATCGTGCCCGTGGGCGACCGCTTCAACCAAGACACGCGCTGCAAGGTAGGGGCGACGAACATCAACGAGGTCAAATGTTGCAAGCGCGTCGCGCTGCGCCACATCAGGCTTTATTCTCGCAAGGGCGATGAGGCGATTCACAAAGCTCTCGCGAGCCAAAGAAAGAAGGTGGGGGTTCGGCGGCGCACCGAGACTCAGCCACTTTCGGACGGAGTCAATCGAGGTCTGGAATTTGATCGAGGCTTCATGGGCGTCTCGGGTGCCCAAGAGTGCAATCACGCCCTCGCCATAGGCGAGTGACGTAACCGTCGGAAGTGCGATCACGGTAGACCCTGCTTTCGCATCCGCGACAAGTTGATTCAAATTGTCCGTTCCGTACTTCAATTTGAGGTCACCACGAATCTGCTCGGCTCTATGTTGCGCCTCCACAAGGTCACCAGAAGCAACCAACGAATCAAAAAGTCGTCGGCCTGCCGCAATTCGAACAGACGACCCCGGCTCTGTTTTCTCCGTTATCGCGCCGTACCACTCGTTTAGTTCTGCGCGCGAGACTTCTCGCCGCCGAAAGCGCTCCAGAGCGGCGGGAGAGTGTGCGGCGGACATGATGAGCGTTTCGCCTTCTTCGACGACGGAAAAGTGAACGAAGCCTGCTCTGCGCAGCAACGCACGCATGCCTTCGGCGCTCGCCACGAATGCGTGAAACCCGGGGCTGAGGGCTGCTTCAACAATCGAGTCGGAATGGTTGGGTGAGACAACCGCACGGTTCGGGGTCGACAACATGAGCACGCAAGATTCACTCATTTGGCTTCGGAGTGTCTCGAGAAACGCAAGTGGGTTGGGCACGTGCTCAACAACTTCACTCGACAGTATAAAGTCCGGGGTCCCCGTGAGCTCACTACCCGGTTCGAAAAATTCATTACGGATATCTACTCCCAAAGCTGATGCGCCCGCAACACCCAAGAGCGACGGCTCAAAGCCAGTTGCGTTCCAGCCGAACACATCGCTCGCGAATGCAAGGGAGAAGCCGAAACCGCAACCGACATCGACGAAGTTCTTAACTGCTTCTTGAGGCATGCTGCACACCATGCCCGCAATCGAATCAATCCCGACGCCAACTTCAAGGTAAGAAGCCACTTCGAATTCGGTCTGCGAGAAATACTGAGGTTCGGCGAGCACTTCTAAGCTGGCACAATTCGGGCACTCGATGGGATCGACGGTGATGCCGAGACCCGTCACGAATCGGAGCAGGTGCCGCCCTGAACCCCTAAATCCGCATAAACGACAATCGATTTCTGCCGTGCCCTTCTTCCAGGTAACTTTCGACACGATGCTCTCTCGATCCTGGGGGCCAAATGGGACTCGCTGATGCGGGTCCGAGTTCTCACGAACCTCCCCCCGACGTTGCCGAGCAAGTACCAGAATGCGGAGGTCCCTAGAGATTCTAGACGCGGGGATGAAACAACTTCAGATACTTGAGGGAATCCGCCTTAGCGCTGCTTGAACACGAATCCGCAGTTGTTGCAGGTGCGCATGAAGCCATACGGCGTCACCTCTTGGTGGGTATCCATGGATCCACACGTCGGACAGTCGTTAATGCTCATGGGTCTCCCTCGGGTGCTCGTCGAGACAATTTGACCACGACCTACTGACGGCGCGTCGTCATCTCGAAAGTGACGAGAGAAGCCGGTTCGTCGAGATCAATGCGCCGCCCAGAACAGCCGGAATTCCTCCGCCAGGATGCACCGACGCGCCAACGCGCCAGAGCCACCTGCTGCGCCACGACGAATAAGCCGGAGCGTGGAACGGCCCGCTTCGCCACCAGGGATGACTCTCGCCATAAAGAGCGCCGCCGAGCCCGCCGAATCCGGCAAAGTACTCGGGGTGAAGCATCGTGTGATCGGTGATCATCGCCGATAGCGGTCGGGGGAGTTCGAGAATGTCACTGATTCGCGCCATCTCTCGTTGAACAAAATCGCTCGTGATGTCATATTGCTTGCCGTCCGGCGGTGCCGTGAGCAAAATGGCTACGGTCGGTCGGGCATTGGGGTAAATGTGTCCGGCTCGGTAGTAGTTCAGAAAAGCCATGGTCTGAGCTGGCAGTGTGCGATTCTTCAAGCTCGAATACAGGTCATCGGGGTCATCGGGCATGATCACCGAGTGCGTGACCACCTCGCTCGGAAGCTCCTCGTCAAGCACGGCAAACACCGCGATACCCGAACACGATGCAGATCGGCTCTGCTTGACCTTCTTGCCCATCAGACCAGCCAAGACACCCGCATCCAGACCACTGACAATGATGTCGGGTTCGTAGGTGGCCGTTTCGGTGACCACGCGTCGACGCGCCACAGACGTCACACGTTCGTTGAGGTGAATGGATGCGCCAGATTCGGTCGCGAGACGAGCGAGCATTTGCGCGAGCTCATTGACCCCTCCGGTGGGAACCCACACCCCATCGGTCGACATCACAGCAGGCATCGTGGCGAAGAGAGCAAGTGTTTTGCTCGGCGCGACGCCGGCATTCAGCGTGTGAATCGAGATGACCTCACGCAGGTCTTCGGGCATCCAGGAAAGTCCATCGAGATACTTTTTGGTGGTCAATCTGCTGCCATAGTGAAGAAAGAGCTTTGCGGCAGCGGGCACAATGGCGGCGTCCCACGGATCGTTAGTCAGCATGGTCGTGATGTGTTCGCCCAGGGGTCCGTGTTCAGCTTCAAATCGATCCCAGGCGGGTTGCCACGCGTTTCCAGACTCCACGGGCAGATTCGCTGCCTGCCCTCGAAAGAAGTAGCGCCCAACTTCGGGCAGGCGCTGCAGATCAAGTGGGGCAATGTCGTCAGCTGTCGCGGCCGAGTCCCCG